>CAZEYJ010000189.1:0-3592 GCA_964516795.1 uncultured bacterium | reverse complement strand
CTCTGCTTCCATTAACCCAAGCGACATTGATGCGATCCTCGCCCATATCTTTTTGAGCGCAGCCAATGAAGAACAGCAATCCTTTATCGATAAAAACACACTCTATCTCCAATCCTCCATGGAAGAGGCCAAGTCTCAACTTCTCAGCGGCCAAACCCAAGCAGCGCCCCTGTTCCTATCGAACTTCAGCCTTTCTGAAATCAGTGAGATTGACCACCTATCGACCAACGATGAAAAAGATCCTTTTGACTCTTCAAGCGAAAAGGACCTCTTGTCCGGAACAACCGAAGAGGAGTCCGATTTCATCCCAAATAGAAACATCACGCCTTTTAGTGATTCTGAAAATGACCCCACTCTGTTTTCCTCATCAAACGAGATGACAGATAGTGAAGAAGAGTCCTCCTTTCTTGCCGCCGAAAAAGAGCAAGAATGTTAAAAGCTCAGAAGTAAAGTAAAAACTTTATTTTCCACCCCCTTTCAAAGCCGCTAAAAACACCCCCTAGTCTCCTCACTCAAAGCCATCCCATTTATATATATAATTTACTTTACATAAAAAACTAAATGAGTAGACAAACAATTAAAATGCAGCTAGAATAATTAAGAAAACAATCTCATTCAAAATAAAAATGGAGTAAAAATGGCATCAACACCAACCGTCTACAACCATCTTCAGAGTCTCTATTATGGGGCCTCATCTTCAAGTTCTTCATCCTCTTCAAACGAGGGATCCTACGAAGATCGACAACAGCGCTTAAAATCTCTTCCTAAAGAGATGAGACACCAAATCTATGCGCACATTAGCAGTTTAAACGGAAGTTCTGACTTCCATTTTGGTAAAATTCACGCTTTAGACTCTCCTGAACAATTGCAAGAAGCGATCAAACAAGTCGCTTTTAACGTCTTCGATACGATCAGTGAGCCGGAAAGAAATCTCATCGCTGAGCAAATATGGCACGAAGCGCATGAACCTCAGACCAATGATTCTCAGCAATGGGGCTTAGAGCATGCCAAAGAGGATGTTCCTCGCTTATTGACAAGCCTAGCCTCAGCATTGGGGGATTTGACCCCACAATTCGAAATGATCATAGACGCATGGATAACAGAAGAGGAACAGAACCAGAACAATAACGATCCCCATTTAATCACCGCTGCAAATACGATCAAATACTTTTTAAAGGGAAAATCAGTAACAGTAGGGTTTGGAGAAGAGATGAGTCTGTCAGGCAATCGCCTGATCTGGATTGCTTCCAATGTGTCGAGCTTACCTCAAGTATTTGATAAAGAACCCTTTATTTCCAGATTATTCTACTTTAAGATACAAAGTGACAAATTAAAAGAACTGCCTCCGGAAGTCTTCCACTTACCTTCTGATTGCAGAATCAACCTAACCAAATCAAAGCTTGTTTTCGATCCTGCTTTTATCGCTAACTTACAACAAACAATTCAGCATAATCCCGATTATCATGGCCCTGAAATCATTATCGATGATCAAGCGGCGGACGCTTCATCTGCAGACGAGCATCCTGGCATGCTGCATCAAGCATCTACTTATTTAAACTGGGTTAGATCTAACATAACGGAGCATCCACAATTATGTTTGATGCCCAACCCCTTCCTACCGATTGCCTCATTCCTGCTACCTACCTACGCATTAGGCATTCTCCCTTCCAACTCCTTTCATACCTGGAAAAATGCTCTATTCTCTTCTTACGCATTAGGATTAATGATCCAAAGCGTGCCATCCTACAACTTAGTTTTTCCTCCAACTCCTCATGAAAGCCAAAATGAGCCTGCTATCGAACCTCATGCGGAGGAATAAGCGTTAGAGATTGTCATCCTTGTTGCATAAATCATCCTGCGGATGATTTATGCAACAACGCCGCAGCAACACATATAATTAATGCAATAGCTGCAAGGCTATCTATATAATTTCAAACTTGCAACATAATTTCTTGTAATTTCCAGGAGATGCACTTTGAATTTTCACTTCAATGTCTTCAAATTGAATATCAATGTCTTTTTGCGTAGAAAATAATATTCGATGAGAAAATAAATTTTCAGCAAAAACTTCTATTTCATCACTTAGAATTTCCAACTCTTGATTTTTAAAAACAGAAGCCAACAAATCCACACTAAGATTACAAACTGACATGTATTTTATCTCTAAAATAAAATAATTAGACTCCAAATCACCAAAAATCCCTTTTAACATTAAAATCTTCTCATCTTTATTAAAAAAAACAACTTCCAATTTTCCATCATGAAGATTTATATTCTGAACTAAAATTTTTAGAACGAAAGGCAATTTTTTATATATATCTTGGATATAATCTCTGTAAGATTTTAATCTATGCTCAATTTCCTGGTCATCAAGCTTGCTAAAGCACCATTCTTTTGTAAAATATTTCATCTTTTTTCCTATAAAGAAGGATTCCATCCATTTTTTTGCAACCATTCAATTTCTTGTCTTGTTAGTTCCCTTCCTCCATGTTTCCATGTCCCGTCTGAATTTAGAGCTGATTCATCTTTAAAATGAAGATGATCTTTTTCATATGGCCCACGTCCTTTATCAGCTCTCTCAACTGATTTAGGAGCTTTCCCTTGTTCAATTTGTTTTTGTAAATTTCCAGGAGTCTTCTTTTCCTTTTTCTTATTATTGGGATCTTCTGACGAACCAGAAGAGGATTGATTGGAGCTTCTTCATCATAGGAAAAAGCAGTCGTTGTTAAAAGGCTGCAAGCCAAGGCGATTAAATAGCGGATCATCTTAATCTTCCCTATCTCATAAAAAAAATTCTTACAATCTGAAGGTGTGGATGTTACTCAAAACAGCCTTTCTTCAAGAAGAAAAATTTATGAAACACGTTCGGTATAATAGCCTAGAATACAACTTCCTATAGAAGTCATGGCGAGCGCAGCGGTGCCATGACTTTTTCAGGATGTGCCAATGTGGCGGCCAACGATGGGGGCGATCCGCTTGAGATCGTCCATCATCGCTTGGAACTGCTCCAGGCTGAGCGTCTGCTCTGCATCGGAGAGGGCCTTGTCGGGGTTGGGGTGGATCTCCACCATGATCCCGTCGGCCCCTGCCGCAACGCCAGCACGGGCCATCGGCGCCACCATTTTCCTGATCCCTGTGCCGTGGCTCGGGTCGACGATGACCGGAAGATGGGAGAGCTCTTTGAGGATCGGCACCGCCGCCAGATCGAGGGTATTCCTGCTGTAGGTCTCGTAGGTCCTGACCCCCCTTTCGGACAAGATCACATGGGGGTTGCCCGCATTGATGATGTACTCGGCCGACATCAATAGGTCTTGATAGGTCGCCGACATCCCCCGCTTTAAAAGGATCGGGTTTTTTACACTTCCGAGTTTTTTAAGGAGAGTAAAGTTCTGCATGTTGCGCGCTCCGATTTGAAGAATATCGGCATAAGCAGCGACAAGCTCGATCTGATCGCCGTCCATCACTTCTGAAACGGTGATCAGATCAAGCTCCTGACCGACACGTTGCAGATATTGCAACCCCTTTTCCCCAAGTCCTTGGAATGAATAAGGAGATGTCCTCGGCTTAAACGCGCCGCCGCGCAAAAAATGGG
>CAZEYJ010000188.1:0-3307 GCA_964516795.1 uncultured bacterium | reverse complement strand
GGCGCAAAAAACAGGGAGACGATCCCAATGATGAGAAAAGCAGAAAGGTTGATATAGCCAAAAGAACCTGGGGCATGGACCTCTCCTAATCCTAGGATCAAAAATGCAATTGCCCCGATCGTCGTCATTAAGCAGGTGATGGCAGCCGATGTCCCGATCGTCTGTTTTGCGGGAACCCGAAACGCGCTCAATGCCGGCACAGAAAAAGTTCCTCCTCCAAGGCCGAGAATAACAGATAGCAGGCCAATCGCAAAGAAAATCAATGAAAAAAAGAAATGGCCCGGAATTGCCTGTGGTTTGACATGGACGTTCATTTTGCGGAAGAAAAAGACCCCGATGACGCATAAGAAAATCCCGAAGAAAATCTCTAGAACGACGCTCGAAATGTCATCGGCAAGAACGGCTCCTATAATCCCCCCAAGGATAAGACCGGGAGCAGACTTTTTAACTAATGGCCATAGGACCGCATGCTTCTTATCATGCGCCCGAGTGGAGGAGAGGGTATTGAAGATCATGGCCGCAAGCGAAGTGCCGATGGCAAAGTGCATCTCATAAGCTTGAGGGAATTGAAGCCAAGAGAACAAAAAGAATAGAGAAGGAACGGCAATGACTCCTCCGCCAATCCCCAGCAGCCCCGATAACACCCCTGAGATCACGCCGATGGCTGCATAGCCCAGGTAGCTTAAGACAATCGTTTCCATTCCCAGTTCCATATCAGATCATTTTCAGTATAAAACATAGTTATCATACCGATCTGACTTTTGCAAGAACCTTGTGAAAAGTGTTCTAGCGGTCTTTAACAAAAATTCTTGGTGTAATTTTTAACGTCAAAGCCCCTCAAATCAACGACTGCAGGCTAGCAAGTTCATGCGTATTAATCTAATACGCATGAACTTGCGTTCGTTGATTTGAGGGGCTTTGACGTTAAAAATTACACCAAGAATTTTTGTTAAGGACCGCTAGAAGGCCATTAACTCACCTGGAAGTTCAGAGAGTGGGCTGCTGATTTTTTCAGACGCATATTGAGCCGGGAACTTTTGATCAACGATAGTAGAGCAGTTCCGATGGTCTTCTTGAATTGCCGCGACTTGGCTATCATCAAGCGAAGCGATGTGATTGAGGACGGTGATCAAATAGCCGAGCCGATGGTCGCTTGCTTTGTTAGGATTGTTTAAAATTGGCTCATATTTGACGAGGTAGGGTGCCAAGGCGTTATAAAGGATCGCCTTAAGCTGTTCCTGGTCGTCTCGGAGGCCTAGTTTTAGGTTGAGGACAGCTTCGTCGATGGTGCTCAAAGTCCCTCCTCGGTCCTTATTGTCCTTGCAAGCCGAGTTAATGTAATCAGGATTAATTTGTTCTATGATAGCCAGTTTTAGCTCTGTGTTAAAAAAGCCCCAGAACGCTTCTCGATCTGTCTTTTTCTCCGGGCCAACTCCATTAAAATAAAGACTTTTAACGCAGTCAATCGTCGCTTTAACGACATCGTGGGAGATGTTTGGAGGCAATCTGCATCCATTTGTCGATTTTGCATAGCTCTCAATGATCAATTGTTCCAAAGCCTCAAAATTCCCAGCTTTTGGATCTAGATAGTTTATTATTTTTCCATCTAAAGGGATCGATGCGCAATAGAAGGTGCCCGGATATTTCTCTTCAAGCGCTTCAATTGCCGCCGTGCGCAGATTCTCTTTTCCTTCCCTTCTTTGATGGTTAAAATAAACAAAGGTTTTTCCTTGATTTTCCAGTTTATCAAGAGCAGCCTCGAACATCGGATCAATGATCGTCGGCTTGAACAGTTCCTGTATCGTCGGCGTTCCAAAACGACAAAAGATCCGTTTTTTTAGTTTTCCATCGGCTTCTAGGACCAATTGGAGCGAGCGGGGGTAGGGGACATTCGATTTTCCGCCCGTGTCGTTATTAATTCCCTGTTCTCCTTGGAATTTTTGTTTCGAAAGAGCAAAAAAGGACTTCTTGAGCTTTGATGGCGCATCTTCAAGACGTCTGTTGATATCATTAATTTTTCCGCCAATGTTATCAGCATTTAAATCATTCAATTCATTTTGCCCTACGCGAGCTGCTTCGTTGATCATCCCTTCAGCCGTGTGATAAAGACTGACCTCGGAAAATTTGACCAAACACAAGATCTGGACAAGTCCGATAAGGGCGTGATGGAGATTGTTCTTATTTTGTTGATATTCTATTGAGTTGATAGCTGCACGCAAATGCATGATGAATTCATGGTTTCTTCTAGTGATGTCGATATCAGGATCATAAAGCGTTCTGAGCGCACAGTACAAACTGAGACAAAGGTTATTTTGGTCAGATGTGGCTGAGTCGTAATTCACTCCGGGAAAACGCAATGCAGCGCGCTGGTCGAGGTAGAAAGCCTCGCTGTCCATCCTTGAGTCCCGGCTTAATATCCTAAGAAAATATTCATGGGAAGCATGGGAAGGATCTATCCAACCTTTATAGTCGTTTAGCCAATTTTGGTAGTGCTCTTGCAAGGTCTTAAGGGCATAATAGTATTTATGAGCGTTTTCCCTTATATTTTCTGTTTTTGGCGGGCCGGAAAGTTCTCCGGAGGCGCTCTGTATTGGAATTGGGACTGAGAGTTTTCGTTTTTTAAGACCAGCAGCTTCGTCGGATGAAGAACTTGATGAACTCGTAGGCGATGAAGACATTTCATCGACTAGATCGCCCACCTCAGGGCTGGTCTCAGGCGAGGAAATGGGTGCGCTGAAAGAAGCTGTTTTTCTAAAAACCTCAGAAGCCATCGCTTCTTGGAGGGCGGAAGCAGGCGATAGTTCGCTATCGCAGCAGGCGATAGTTCGCTATCGCTGTGAAACCTGATTATTGGTGATTGACCAAGGTTTGTGCTTGTTTTACTAAAGCTAGTCATTTTATACTCCAATTTTATTAACTTTTATAACAATAATTGTATCATATTTAAATTATAAATGATACATTCTAATAAATTTTATTAAAATTAGCGTCATCTTGTTGTTTGTTAATAACTTAAGTTGTTATTGAAAAGAACCGTAAATTAGTAAAATTAATTTGATTTATTTGCTATATTGTTGTATAATTACTTTAGTTAATAGTTAAAATAATAGAGGTGGAGTTATGTCAGTTTTTTCAAGTTTGGAATCCCGTCAACGGTTTCTTGATGTGTTTTGTTCACAATCCCTGGATATTACTCAGATCATAGCCTTCGATCCGGAGGAAGGAAAAAATCCCGCAGGCGAAAGAAGTCGCTTGATGCCGCATGATTTATACGATCGATTAGTGGAATGCAGGAATGATGAAGGGG
>CAZEYJ010000187.1:0-1988 GCA_964516795.1 uncultured bacterium | reverse complement strand
GCGGATGCTCTACCATTGAGCTACACCAGCGAAGTGAAGTGAAGCTTATACCAAAAAGGGATAATTCCACTCAACTAGTTATTTTAGCACTCCTCACATAACTGGATTTTTTGGCTCTTCTTGAACAGCCTCTTTTGGCTTAGAGACCAAGGAAGGCAGGGTTTTTTGGAAAAACATCGACGAGACTTTCGAAGTATGTTGGGTCGGTTGAGCGGAAGTTAATTCTGAGCTTGAGATCATCTCAGCATGGAATTTCTTATGCTTTGCCTTCTCTTCACAACACTTCTTATATTTTTTTCCCGATCCGCATGGACAGGGATCATTGCGTCCTGGTTTTTTCATTCTAGCCTCAAAAAAGAAGCTACTAGGATAGTCCATTCTCATGAATTCGTCTAGAATTTTAGAGATTAAGAGGCTATAACAAAAGCTTTTAAAAAATTTTTTAACCTAAAAATCGTTTCTTAAGCCAAATCTGGGTCATAATAAATGCGATCTCTAGGTCTGCTGTGATAAAGGATCTCAGCTTCTTGGTGAATTACCTGGTCAGAAACGTGCTTTAATGGGGTTTGCCTTATGGGATCATAAGTAAAAAAGGGCGCCTCGGGGGAGATAAGCTTTGCAGCGGAATACCGCCGTCTAGCTTCTAGGGCCACATCTTCGAATCCAAGGCAAGATATGATAGCTGTAGGCTTTCCATAAACCAAAGCCTCCGTATGGCCGCTAGTTTTCCTGGCTTTATCGTACCACGGATCACCAAAAGAACATGCACTCTCTAAAACTGCTTTTCGCTGCCCTTGTTTTGCCTGATAGACCTGCTCGGCAGATTGCTCACTTTTTTGAAAACTATCCCGCCCCAAACCCACAGGATTAATCAAATGCGTGCTGGCGAGATCTCTATATGACCGATAAGGAATCGCCATTTCTTCCTCAATTCCGATTAATGCAAAAGCAATCTCACCTTCCCTCCCTTTAAAAAGATCGATCGGCAAATCAGCATAAATATTTCCCCATGACCCCGGGAGGGCCACTGCCTTTTGGCTTCCTAGGATGCGGTTCTCTTTGCTAAAAGAGCTGTTTTCATCCAACACCTCGGGAAATGCCTCTTTTAAAACACTAGATTGATGGTATTCTAGTTGATATCCGTGATAATACCCGCAATTCAGCTCAACGGATTCAGCAATGATCCCGTGTTTTCTTTGATGCTCCGGAAAAATTCGCTTTAGAAGATTGTGACATGTATTTTTGTTGATCCGGTAGTCAATGTATTCCCGCAAGGTCTTTTCCGCCTTCTCCTTGCTGCTAAAATCCATTCTTTTCTCTTTAGGAAAGCGGCTTTTGATTGCTTGTAAAGCGCTCTCATTCTCCGGCAAGGAGATGTGGTTATTTTCAATAACCGCCCTTTTCTCTCCTTCAAGAATAGCCGGTAATTCTTCCCCTCGATGTTTTGATAATGCGTTGTCGATACGTTGAAATTTGTTATATTGCTCATTCGAAATACTTCGAGGCCTTATCCATTCGCCTATATGGTCAATAAATTCTTCTGTGGTTCCATTATAAAGTTCTGCAGCTTCTAAGTATTCCCCCATTGTCCAATCAGCATACCATGGATACACTTCATGGCTTAAGGCCTTGCCATATTTTGCTTCATCAATTTTAGCCAATTCCTCAATAATTGCCTCTTTGGTTGGAGCTTGCCCTTCTTTCAGGTATTTATAAACCAGCGGAAGGCAATTTGCGTAAATATTCCGATAACGATCCTGGAGACTTTGTATTTCATCCGCAGTTTTCTTGAGGAGGTCTATTTGTATGAATGCTTCGTACAATGCAGGGTCTCGATAAGGTTTTCCCGGAAGCATCCTTTGCCTTTGGGTTTGATCAAGATCAAACCACTATAGTTTATAGTTTTTTCTATGCAGCATGACGCAGAATTGCACTGATCATTGGGATGGTCAAGCCGATTTCTGGAAGCATCTCCGGGTGTTCTAGTA
>CAZEYJ010000186.1:0-1500 GCA_964516795.1 uncultured bacterium | reverse complement strand
CGATTTTTCGATGACCACGCTTTGGGAAATTGTAATGACATCTGCAGGCTGGGGCCTCGGATACTTTGGCCAACCTCATATTATTACCAAATTCATGGGAATCCGCAAAGTCGAAGAGATGAGCAAGGCAAAATATGTTGGGATTAGCTGGCAAGCCATCGCACTTGGCGCTGCGACACTCGTAGGTCTTTTAGGCGTTTTTGTTTTCCCTCAAGGTCTTGATGATCCAGAACACGTGATTCTCAACATTGTGAAAACAACCTTGTCCCCATTTTTTGCAGGGCTTGTCCTTTGCGCAGTTCTAGCCGCAACAACAAATGTTATGGCAGCACAAATCTTAGTGGTCGCTTCCAATTTATCGGAAGACTTATACAAGAGACTCTTCAGAAAACATGCCAGCTCCAATGAACTCCTTTGGATTTCTCGCGCAAGCGTTGTCCTGATCTCACTCATCGGTTTTACAATCGCCTTCTTTAAGATTTCGAGCATTTACCAATTAGTCCTCTATTCATGGTCAGGTTTAGGGGCATCTTTCGGCCCTCTCCTGCTCTTATCTCTTTACACGAAGTCGATCAATAAATATGGAGCTTTTGCCGGCATCCTCGTCGGAGGATTAACCGCTGCTATCTGGCCCTATTTCAACACACTTTACGATTTAAAAACCCCCTCTCTCGTTCCTGGCTTTCTATTGAGCATCCTCGCAATTCAAGGGGTCTCCTATTTAATGCGCAAACGACTAAAATTACCTGTGGAGCCTGCATGAAGCCATTTCTATTAATTACAAATGATGACGGAATCAACGCCCCAGGGATTAGACATCTTTGGCAGGCCGTTCACAAACATGCCGATGTCGCCATCGTCGCCCCCCACAAAGAACGATCAGGCTCCGGCCTTTCGATCACTTGGACCAAGCCCCTCCACATCCGCCCTTTCACTTGGGAAGAAAATACACCCGCATGGTCTTTAAATGGGACGCCAGCCGACTGCGTCAAAATGGGACTCGGTGTTTTATTAGAGAGACGACCCGATATGATCATTTCTGGCATCAATCGAGGCTCAAACGCAGGACGAACGGTTCTCTACAGCGGCACAATTGGCGGAGTGATCGAGGGCGCCTTGAAAGGGATTCCAGGAATTGCGTTCTCCTTCTCAGATTTTGACCCACCTCCTATTTCGGTGACCCAGGAATACATCTTCCCACTCATCAAACATTTTCTTCAGCACCCACTTCCCAAAGGGACCATCTTGAATGTAAATTTCCCCTATAACTGCAAAGATGGGATCAAAGGTCTCAAATTGGCCAGCCAAGGAAAAAGCTACTGGCAAGAAGCCCCTGACAGACGGATCCATCCCGAAGGAGCCCCTTACTACTGGCTGGGCGGCGCATGGGGTGGAGTTGACGAAGATCCGACGAGCGATGTCGCCTATCTCGAACAGGGTTACGTGGCCGCCGCACCGATCCACGTCAGCGAGCTAACATGCAGGCATACGCTCGAAAAA
>CAZEYJ010000185.1:0-10576 GCA_964516795.1 uncultured bacterium | reverse complement strand
TTGATCCCTGTTTCTTGAGCGATGATCGGGCCGACTGTGCTTCCGCAGGGGATATCGGAGCGGCAGGAGAAAGATTGAAAAGGAAGATTGAGCGATTTGCATGCTTGGATGATCGTTGCTGCGGAAAGGGCGTTCGATGCGTATTTTTGGTTCGCGTTGTATTTAATGACGATCCCTTTGCCGAGAAGAGGTTGGTTTTGCGGGTCGTGTTTTTGAGGATAGTTAGGATTCAGGGCGTGGGCCATGTCGATGGAAACGCAGAAGGATTTGTGTTTGATCCGGAGCATCTGTTCCGGGTCGATGTTGAGACTGAGCCCGATGTGCTGCAGGACATCGGACAAGAAAGGGGAGGCGGCTCCTTCTCGGGTATTCGATCCGATCTCCTCATTGTCCCAGAAGACGGCCATTTGGATTGCTTCTTCAGAGGGTTCTTTACTATATCCCATGGCTGTGACGCACGCGTGGGCGCTGGCGAGATTGTCGAGCCGATAGGAGGCCCGCATCTCATTATTGGCCCCGGCAAAGCGGGCCTGTTCCAAGGGAACTAAGAAGAGTTCGAAGGAGATCAGGGAGTGGAAGCTCACATGGCGGCGGAGAAGGGACTCGAGCGAGTCGAGGGGATCTTTCCCTTCTGTTAATCCGATGATAGGGCAGAGATGCTCTTGTTTATTTAAGACCAGCCCTTTGTCGTTGACTTCTCTGTCGAGATGAATGGCGAGTTGAGGGATGAACAGCGCGATGTCGTCTAAAAAGACAAGGCGCTCTTCGATCTGGTGGCTCCCGTTGGAGATGACGACTTTTCCTGCCAAGGCCAGATCCCGGTTCAGCCATGAGGTGAGCAGGGGACTCCCATAGACTTCGACGCCCAAAAGCGAGAGGTTCTCTTTTCGGAAAGAGGGGCGCGGCTTGAGTTTTAATGCGGGGCTGTCCGTGTGGGAAGCGAGGATGAGGGCCTTTTGAGGAGAATGTTTGGGAAGGGCGAAGGCGCAAAGGGCCCCATTGCGTGCGACAAAGTATTTCTTTCCGGGTTCAAGGCTCCATTTCTCATATTCGCTTAAAGGGGAGAAATCGCAAAGCGCTAAACGGTTCCCTAATTGTTCAGCTGCATGCCAGGATGTAGGCGAAGAATCTAAAAATGCCTTGAAATCGGAAAGGATATGTGTCATCAGTTCCTCATTAAGTAGGACGCAGTTCTTTAATTCCATTTAAATATTTGTGCAAAACAACGGGCAAGGTGACAGAGCCGTCTTCATTCTGGTTGTTTTCCAGAAGAGCGACCATCAGCCTTGACGTAGCGAGCCCCGATCCGTTCAAGGTATGGATCAGTTCAGTTTTTTCCTCTTTGTGCCGGTATTTGATCTGGGAGCGGCGCGCCTGGAAGTCGGTGCAGTTAGAAATAGAGGAGACTTCGTAATACCGGTTTTGTCCGGGGAGATAGACTTCGACATCGACCGTCTTGGCTGCTGCAAAGGACATATCTCCTGTGACAAGGAGCATGTTCCTGTAGTGGAGGTTGAGCCCTTGGAGGATCTCTTCTGCGCTGGCCATCATTTGGTCAAAGACCTGATCGCTTTCAGACGGTTTTGTGAAGGCAAACATTTCGACTTTATTGAACTGATGCGTGCGGATCAATCCTCTTTCTTGAGAGCCGGCGGCGCCCGCTTCTCTGCGGAAGCAGGGTGTGTAGGCGATAAATTTCATCGGCAGCTCTTCTTCTTTCAAAATTTCATCGTAATAAAGGCCGTTGAGCACGACTTCTGCTGTCGGGATCAAATACAGGTTATAGTCCTCATCGTGAATTTTGAAAAGCTGCTTCTCAAATTTGGGGAGCTGTCCGGAGGCGTACATGATTTCAGGACGGACAAGGTGGGGAGGCATCCACATCTGAAATCCATTTTCCAGGTGGATGTCGATCATGTAGTTGAGAAGGGCCCATTCGAGGCGCGCTCCGAGATTGCGGTAAGCTGTCCAGCCGGAGCCCGAGACTTTGGTGGAGCGTTTGAAGTCAAAGAGATGAAGCCGTTCGTTGAGCTCGACATGGTTTTTGAACGGAAAGTTAAAGTTGCGCTTCTCTCCGAATGTTTTGATGCAGACGTTTTCTTTGGGGTCCATCGCGATTTTGATCTCATCGCGGGGAATATTGGGAAGGCAGGAGAGCTTGTGGTGGATCTCATGCTCAAGCGCGGCAAGTTCATGGTCTAAAATGGCGATCTTATCGCCAAGGCCGGACACCTCTTGCATCAATTCCGTTGTGTCTTGCTTCTGCCGTTTTTTTTCGCCGATTTCTTTTGAAAGGTGGTTGCGCGAGGCTTTTAATTCTTCGACGGTTGTTTTAATGACCCGGATCCTCTCATCAAGGGCTAAGATGGGGGAGAGGTTGACCTCAGGGTCTTTTGTTTTTAATTGCGCTTCGATTTTTTCTTTATGCGTCCGAATTAATTTGATATCAAGCATATTGGAATCCTACTTAGGCTCAGTCTATGACACACAAAATACTATGTTTTCCCTCTCTATAAAGTCAACATCGGAAGAGGGATGCAAAAGGAGTATTGAGGATAAATTTTTATGAGGGGCCTCCATATCTCATGTCGGGGGAGCGGGGATGCACTTCGTGTCGTCCTCCGCTCGCCCCCGCTGGCCCCTTGAGCCTCATCTCGCTTTGCCAAATCGTCTGCTCATCAGGGAGGCGTGCAGAGCACAGCCTCCCCTCGCGCTGGCCGCGCTTTCTTGCGCTACGATTTTGCTGTGCGACCTGCGGCCATCGTCTGCTCCTTGCGTTCGCGTCCCGCCCGGACTTCGTCTCGTTTGGCGGGGCCCAGCTCACGTCAACTCGCAGAGCCATATTAAAAAACTCAAGCGAAATCTTTGAAGTTAGCCATTCGTTTCAATTTTTAGAGATCGGGCTGTAATGATTAACTCTTAAGGGAGGTAAATGGGCCAGCGAGTTGACGTGAGCTGGGCCCCGCCAAACGAGACGAAGTCCGGGCGGGATGCGAACGCAACGAGCAGACGATGGCTTCAGATCGCGCAGCAAAATCGTAGCGCAGGATAGCCCGAAGGGCGGCGAGCAAGTGTTAGACACGGCTCGCATCCGAGCAAACGATTTGGCAAAGCGAGATGAGGCTCAAGAAGGCAGCAGGAAACGAGGACACGCAGTGCCTTGTTTCCGACATGTCTATAGAAGCCTTTCATAAACATTTATTCTCAATATTTTTATTTACACTCATAAGAAGAAAAAGGAATAGGGCGACTTTTTTTCGGGGGGTCTGGTATGATTGCGGCTTCAAAAATAGGTTGTGATCGGCCTGATGCAATGTATAAGGAAAAGGAATCATCCTCCTGATTCGGTCCATCAGAAAACGAGCAGGGCTCTGCTGTGGATGAACTTGTCCAACGAGCCTTTCATCGTTCTTTATGCCCTTCTCTCGTTTATTTTTCGTAAAGACCTAAATGCTAGTCTTTTAGAGATTTCAATTCTCACAGCTTTGCGTCCCGTTCTTCCCGTGTTCTCTTTTTATTGGAGCGCAAACCTGACCAACCGCCCCGACCTGCTCCGCTCAAATTTGATTTTTGCGTGGGCGCTGGCGAGGATTCCATTCCTTTTTGTCCCATGGTGCGCCAATGCTTGGTATCTGATTTTTTGTTGTGCTGCGTATGAGTTTTTCAACAAATCGGGGATTCCGGCGTTAATTGAAATTTTGAAGATCAATATCCCGAAAGATGAGCGGGAGAAAAAATACACGTTTTATTTTGTCTTGAGCTTTGTGGAAAGTATTTTTTTAGGACTTGTGATCGCTGGCCTGCTCGACTTCTACCCTTCGGCGTGGAAGGTGTTATGCGGTTTGACGGCGCTTGTGAGCTTGAGCAGTATCTGGCTGCAGCTTCGCGTTCCGATCGAGATCGGATCGGTCCCTTTGCCTCAGGCGGCTCCTGCATTTCGAATGAGGATTGTCCAGCCGTGGAAAGATGCGGTGGCCCTTTTGTTAAGAAGGCCTGATTTTGCTCGGTTCCAATGGGGTTTTATGATGGGGGGCTTTGGGCTGATGCTGATCGCTCCGAGCTTGTCTGTGTTTTATGTCGATAAGCTTCATTTGGGGCATACGGAGGTTGTCACCGGCAGGTCGATTCTAATGGGGGTCGGCGTTGTCCTCTCTTCCTATTTTTGGCAAAAGGGACTCGCTAGGCTTTGCATTGACCGGCTTACGGTTTGGATTTTGATCGGCTTTGGGATTTTTCCTTTGGTCCTTTTACTATCTTTATTTGATATGAAGTGGTTTTACCTTTCTTTTATCTTTTATGGAATTGCTCAGTCGGGGAGCCATTTGCTGTGGAATTTGTCGGGAACTCTCTTTGCCAGAGATGAGGACAGCTCCCAATATTCCCGAGTGAATATCTTAATGGTGGGGCTAAGGGGGATTGTCGCTCCTGCTTTAGGAGGACTTTTGTGCGCCTGTGTAGGGCCGGTTCCTTTATTGGTTTTGGGAACATTGATTTGCTTTACAGGGGCTGTTTATATAGAAAGGGAGTCAAAAATCAAGTTGGCATTGAAAATGCCGTCTAAAGTCGAGAAAAGTAGTCCTTGAAAGAGGAAGGCATCTATGTTATCCTGGGCTCTTTAAAAAGGTTTGTTTATGTCTAAATTTCCCCAAGCTCAAAATCCCTTGATGCTCCGCTATCACCGTCTTATGGATGCTTTTGCCAAATCGGATGATGAACGTGATTTCTATCTTGATAAGGTTGAAGGATTTATTATTTATGTCGACTTGGACAAAGGGGCCAAGGAGCTTGAAGATTTAGAACTGGAATTGAAGGCGAATGCCCAGAGGTATTGCATTCTTCCTAAGATGACCTATTATGAAACTAAGAAGTTCATGGAGGGGTTTGTCAATGAAAAAGTTTATGATATTGATACGAAAGAAAAGCTTTTAGACATTATCCAATCCAAAGAATCGAGGGAAAACTTTCTTGAGTTCATTTACGATCATTTGACCGAGCTGGAAAAGTGGCAGCAGTATTATCATGAACGTTCGCGCATTCGGATCATCGAATGGCTGCGCACCCAGCAGATCCAGTTTGTGTTCGAAGAGGATTTGGATCTCAATAAGAACATGATGGAAAAGCTTAAACGGTATTTGTTTGATGTGAAAGTGCCAAAAGATGTCGCAGCGGCCCGCGAGATGCTTCAATCTAAAGCGAAGACCTATTACTCCAATGAGGCCCTCAATCCTCGTCCAAAACGGGGCCGTCCGCCTAAACAGGTGGCGAAGGTCGAGGTCGAACCTCAGGTTTCGGTCGACATGTATACAACAGTACCGCAAGCATGCCGCTTGTTCCTATATTTGCCAGACATTACAAATGCAGCGAGTGTCACATTCTCAGCTAAATTTGACACAGAGGCGCAGTTGCTTGCCAATTTGCGGGGAAGTTCCCGTGTCAAGGTGGACACGAAATTGCAAGCTCTTTCTGAGCGGTTGGAGTCGCTCCGCCATCTTTCTGCCCGCTTGTCCCAAATTGAGGAGATCCCTACAACCGGCGCGGAAGAGCGCTTGATCCGCGCTGTCAGCCAGCAGTCAGAGCCTGAGCTCGAGATCGAAGAGGAAGAGGAGATCGGCGAAGAAGGGCCGAAGAAAAAGAAACTGGTCGAAGTGGTCAAGGGCTTTTTGCCGGGAAAGAAAAAAGAGCGGGTTGCCAAACCGCCTCAGGCTGATGAGAAGAAGCCGGGCGTGAAGATGGTCACTCCTTTACAATCTAAGAAATCTAAGAAGAAGTAGTCCTTTATGACCACAATAGTTCAAGAAGAAGCATCAGTTATTTCTGAAACAAAGGAAAGGCTTTCCTGTTTGTCTGCCCTTGAGGCGATCTATTTGACGCGGATGATGGACGATAAGATGCAAAAACTGGTCCGTCAGAACAAAGGGGGGACTTTCCACCTTTGCGTCAATGGCCATGAGATGGTCGGGGTTGTCAGTGCGTTGAGTTTGGTCCCAGGGAAAGATTGGGGACTCCCTTACTATCGCGATCGGGCTTTTGCTATTGGCCTTGGATGCTCTTTAAAAGAGATCATCGGTGCTTTTTTAGCGCGTTCTGTTCCTCATCATTCGGGAGGAAGGATGATGCCGGAGCATTTTTCCCATCAGGAGTTGAGGATCCCTTGTCAATCCAGCTGTGTCGGCTCCCAGTTTTTACAGGCTGTCGGCGTTGCGAAGGCCGTCCAATTGTCAGGGCGTGACGAGGTAGTCTACGTCTCGGGGGGCGATGGATCGACGTCTCAAGGCGATTTTCATGAAGCATTGAATTTTTCTTGCCTGCATCGGCTCGGCGTTGTTTTTGTCATCCAAGATAACGGATGGGCGATCTCTGTTCCTGTCAAAGATCAAACGGCGGGCGGGACGATCGCTAAGTTAGGCAATGGTTATGAAGGGCTGGGCGTATTTGAAATTGATGGTTGTGATTACGAACAGGTATCGGAGGCTTTAAGCCGGGCTGTCGCTAAGGCGCGCTCGGGCGACGGGCCTAGTTTGGTCGTCGCTAAAGTGCCACGTTTGGGAGCCCATAGCAGTAGCGATGATCCGAGCAAGTACAAAGACCTCGTGTGCATCGAAGAAGAAAAATCGCGCGATCCTATTCCTCGCTTTGAGCGTTGGATTGTGGAAAAGGGGTTTGCTACAAATGAAGATTTGGCGCTTTTGCGGGAGAATTGCTTTAAGCGGATCGAAGAGGCGGCAAGCGAGGCTGACCAGATCCCTTTCCCCGATCCGCAAACGGCTTCCGATGGAGTTTTCAAAGAGGTCGATGTTTCTTTCTTTCCTTCTTTTGCAGAAGATGATTCTTCTTCTTCGCCTGACAGCATTGTGATGATGGATGCTCTGAACCACGCTTTGGATGAAGAGATGCAGCGCGATCCGGGCGTCGTCGTTTTCGGCCAGGATGTTGCGGCCGGCAAAGGGGGAGTTTTTGGAATTACCCGCGGGTTGTCGGCAAAATATGGGATTGAGCGTTGTTTTAATTCTCCTCTTGCGGAATCGACGATTGTCGGGCTGGCGATGGGAATGTCGGTTACCGGAGATTTTAGGCCTGTTGTCGAAATCCAGTTTGCCGATTATATGTGGACGGCGGTGAACCAGATCTTTAATGAGCTGGCAAGCTATTATTATCGTTCAAATGGAGAGTGGAATTGCCCTGTTGTCATCCGTATGCCTTGTGGAGGATATATTCAAGGTGGGCCTTACCACTCGCAGAGTATCGAGTCTTTTCTTGCGCATTGTCCGGGGCTGAAGGTCGCAATTCCTAGCAATGCGGCGGATGCCAAGAGGATGCTGAAGGCGGCAATCCGTGATCCCAACCCTGTTATTTTCTTAGAGCATAAAGCTTTGTACAGGCAGCGGGTTTTCTGCGCCCGTCCGGAGCCTAAAGAAGAGGAGCTGCTTCCCCTCGGCCAAGCTAAAGTTGTCCGCAAGGGAACCGATCTGACGCTCGTCTGCTGGGGAATGATGGTCTTTATGGCCTCCCAGGTAGCAGAAAAGATGGCGCAGGAGGGGATTTCCGTAGAGGTTATCGACTTAAGAACGATCGTTCCCGTTGATATGCCTACAGTACTGGAGTCGGTAAGAAAAACAGGAAAGCTGATGATCGCGCATGAAGCAGCCCGCCAGTGTGGTTTTGGAGCGGAAGTGGCTGCCCGTGTCGCAGAAGAGGCTTTTGCTTATCTCGACGCTCCGGTTGTCCGGGTTGCGGGCAAAGATTGTCCGGTGCCTTATTGCAAGCAGTTGGAAGACGCTGTCTTGCCGCAGTTGTCTGATCTTGAAAAAGGGATTCGCGATCTCGCCGGGTTTTAGGGACTTTTAGAGTTTGTCATTGAATTCAGGTTTCGTCGAGTTTTTGAATTATTTTGGTCGATTTTTGACTCTTTTTTAGGGGGTAATATACGTAATGTTGATATTACCCTCTAAGAAACTGAATTCAACGACAGACTTTTAGCGCGGGACCTTGATCCGCTTGCGGTTATTGCGGATTTTAGGGCGGTTGTTATTGGGCTTTTTTGCTGAGTCCATATCTTGCTTTACTTGCTCGATCAATTCTGCATTTAATCGCCCGAACCGGGTGATTTTTGTCTCGATCGATGTATAGACGGTTGGCTGTTTGCGGAAATGGCCTCTTTTTTCTTCTCCATCTAATAAATCGTTCATGTGAATGAGCCGGGCCAGCAGGCTTTCTTGGGTCCTTTGCAGGGCTTGGACTTCATTGGCAAACAAGGCGTCTAATGAGATGCGGTTCAGCATAGCTGCATTTTCAATGAGTTGATCTAAGGTGTCATCCATATCAACTAGAACTTCTTCTCCCGATCTGATCATTGTAATTCCTCACAAAATGATGGGATTGTATAATTTTTATCTATAGAATATTTCAGATTTATTTTGTCAAATATTTTTATTTTTTTCTGTTTTTTGAATCAACTTGTGCATAATCTGAAAAATAATTATATCAAAAAATAGAAGATATACCGAAACAACCTGAAGAATCGGTTTTCGGCTGCGTTGGCTTTTCTTCAATATGTTGATCTGATCCTTGGGCCGTGTCTATGAACACTGTCTGTTCGGATCAGATCAATATATTGAAGAGTCCTTTTAGCCGAATTTCCGATTCTTCAGATTATTTCGGTATAGGAGGTGGAGTTTGTATCAGAGAGTTTTTGATTTTTTTAGGAGGTTTTTTTCAGGTCCTTATAATGTTTTAATGTTCTTTTCTATCCTTCTTTTTGTTTTCAGGCCTTATTCGTTAAGCGTATTTTATATTGCAACCTGGAAATTGCTTTTGGCTGGAATGATCTTGAGCTCGATTTTCAATTGCCATCATAAGCGTTATGTAAAATGGACGGCGGTTGGCCTTGCTGTTCCGAGTGTGTTTTTTAGCTGGCTCAATTTGGCTCATCCTTCTATTTCCCTCTTTATTGCTGAATCGGCCTGTACGATTTTGTTCATGACGCTCTGCGTCTGTTCGATCCTCTATGATGTGATCCTAAGAGCGCATGTGACGTTAGAAACGTTGCGGGGCGTTATTTGTGCCTATTTTATGGTCGCCTTCGCATTTGCCTATGCCTATTATCTGATTGAGTATCTTACGCCTGGAACGTTTCAGTTTACCTACAAGCAGATCTCAACGTTTTCGTTTACCCATTTCATTTCTGAGATGCTTTATTTTAGTTTTGTGACACTGCTGACCATTGGCTATGGCGATATTGTCGCTATTAAAGATCTGGGACAGACGGTAACTGTAATGGAAGGAATTATCGGCCAGTTTTATGTGGCGATCCTCGTTGCCAGGTTGGTCTCCGTTTATTCTTTCTATTCAGACAAGCGGTTGATCAGGGCTCTTGAGCAGCATCAGCCTAAGAAAGTGAAAAAAGGTCGTTAACTCAACTTTGCGCATGGGCAGTCGATAAGGTGGTCATCCACAAGGCCAACTGCTTGTATGAATGCGTAGATGATTATCGAACCGACAAAAGTCATTCCTCTTTTTTTAAGATCTTTTGAGAGAGCGTCACTAATGGGAGTAGAAGCGGGAGTCTCTTTGAAAGAGGTTCTTCGCGTAACGATTGGCTTATGATCGACAAAGTTCCAAACATACTGAGAAAACGAACCGAACTCTTTTTGGATTTGTAAAAAAACGGATGCATTGCGGCGGGCAGCATAAATTTTCAACCGATTGCGAATAATACTCGGATTTTCAAGGAGGGCATTCAATTCACTATCGGTCATGCCCGCTACTTTGAGTGGATCAAAATGGTGAAAGGCCCGTCGATATGCTTCTCGCCTTTTGAGGATCGTTTCCCAACTTAATCCTGCCTGGGCGCCTTCGAGGACAAGCATCTCAAATAGATGCCTATCGTCGTAAACGGGAACGCCCCACTCTTTATCGTGGTACTCTGCATAGAATTCTTTGCCGGGACCGGATCCAAAGCATCTTCTAGAGTCTATTGTCGAGTTCATGTTTTAAAAGCCATTCCTTTCTTTTAATTCCTCCGCCATATGCTCCGAGATCTCCGTTGCTATTGATCACGTGATGGCAAGGGATTACAATGGCTTTGGCGATTTGAGCATAGGACGTTGTTTCTCCACGGGGTATTTTTTGTAGCTCTTCCCACACTCTTTTCTGAAATGGAGAACCGATAAGGAAAAGTGGTGTTTTGAATTCTTGCAGTTTACCGGAAAAATACTTTTTTAGCTCTTCCTCAATTTGCCTTGCCGGATTGGGTTTGCCCGGGATGATCGGAAGTTGAGTTTTCTTTCTAAGGCGCTGGATCTCTTTTTCTGGCCCGTGCCTGTCGACGAATTCGAGAAGATACAGTGCTTTCTCATCGGCAGCTGTTAGCATAGGGCCAAGAGGAGTGTCGATCCACGATGCTTTTAACACGTCGCGATGTTTACCTTTTGAAGGAGGCGCTCCCATGATCCTTGAAAAAGCATCCCTGAACCCGCTATCTGATTCATATCCGCTGGCAAGCTGAGCATCGATCACAGCTTGTCTTTCTCTGATCTGTTTCATGGCAAGTCCCATTCGTCTTGCTCTGGCATAGGCA
>CAZEYJ010000184.1:0-3177 GCA_964516795.1 uncultured bacterium | reverse complement strand
CCCTACCCAAGCTCCTGCCTCTGCCCTGTGATTGAACCAAGTAAATGTCTTAAGCGACTCTCTTTGCGCACAGGAATGAGGTAGCTCTTCTGCATATGATCTCTGTAGTTCTTCAAAAGACCGATTGGGTATATGACCATAATTGCTATAGATCCCAAAAGAATCTTCATAATACCTCAGCTGCCTATAGGTAGAGAAATTACGCGAATTAAGACAAAGCCCCATACGGGAATTCTTGAGCGCATGGACCCCAAAGAAAGCAAGAGACCATCGCACACCCCAGTGATTTTGATTCTCCGGACGGATCTTATGACGCTCTAAATAATCGACCATGCATGTCATTTTCATCAAAGCAAGACAGGCATCGATCGAAAAGGGGTGAGGGTGTTTGGACTGCTCGGCCAGTCTTTCAGATAGCGCTCTGATCTTCTCAATTAAAGCAACTGCCTCGTCCCTTGAGAGATTGGTCCAGGCTGCCCCGGCATCTGCAGGAACCTCCTCATCAAAAAACTCAATTGGCCCTCCTCCTGCTTCGTCAGGTCTAAACAGGAAATCGACTGCGTAGACCGTTTGGATGATGTCGTTTGCCGATGCATCTGCCGCTACCTGATGGAATGCCGCAGGCTGAAGGGATGCCGGCTCTTGGGCCTGGTTAACAGACCGGACGCTCCATTGCGGCTCCGCCCCTAAATTGCGCCCCCCTCTCACGTCCCTCTGCTGCGCTCCTGCAGAAACGGGAAGGTCGACTGGACGCGCCGTAGAGACCGCTCCCTTGCTGTTCAAGCTCATCGCCGGCACGTTAAAAATAGGGTTCTGATGGTCTCTATCCTGCTTGGCGGCATCGACGGTCTGCCGGATTCCTTCGAGCTCTTGCACGAGATCTCGCAGCTCTTGCTGATCGATCACCCCTTTTTGGTGGGCGACATACAGGCTCTGCGCAGTCAGATGGGCCATCCTTTCTAGCGTATGAAGATCGCGCGCGTTCGTCGCTAAGGTATGACGAGACTCTTTTAAAATAGCAAACGCCGTGTAGACCTTGCTGCGCAACTTAGCGCGCGCCGCATCGACCTGCCGATGGTTTACATTGAGTTGGACCTGCTTGCACACCGTCTGCAACACTTTGCGGTAATTGTCCGTTTGCGTGCCTAAGCTTGAAACTTCGACCGCTTCCTGGGTCAGCTGAGCGCATATCCCGCGCATCGCCTCCAGATCAACAGGATTTGCCAGCGGAGAAAACTGGAGAAGCTCTCTCATCCGGGCAACCGGGACCTGCCGATAGCTCAACATGACAGGGATTTTCGCCTTTCCCGCGACAGCCACTTCCTTAACGCCCGATAGGGTCACCATGGCAGCGCCCCGTCCGATCACCTTGAGGTTCAACCCGTGAGCATCTTTTGAAAAAAGATAGAAGAGCTCATTGCCTTCTGCATCGGAAGCTAGAATCAGCTTCTGCTGGCCAACGGCCAATGTTTCGACATCTCGGGTCCACCGTTCCAAAGGGGCTTTTAATAGGCGCAGCTGTTCCTCATAGACGCTCGTCTCGATGCCAGTTTGCCCCTGGTAAGCCTGCAATTTGGCAAGCGCCAGCCTCTGCTCCTCCAATTGCGCCAAGCAGTCTGCCACCCGAGGAGAAGATGCGGTGTCCTCATCGAAAAACCGTTTAAAATAAGCGAGCAGGTCCCCTCGGTCCAAGGTCTTAAGTCCCATCACACCGGCATCGCTCTTTCTGTCAAATGCCGCAACAATGCCGACATAGTTCGTCTTTTCAAAAGGGTAGAACCACTCGAGAATGGCGCGGAAAATTTTATCGATCAGCAACACAATCTTATTTTGGATCCGTTCGCTGGGGACAAGACGGACAATCTCCCGATTTTCCTTGAGCAGTTTAGGTCGTTCGACCCGCTCGGGCAAATCAAACTGAGGCCGTCCATGAATCACATTATTGATCGTCACGTCCATGATCTATCCCCCTTAAGAGATTGTCTCTAATTTTTCAAAAAATTGGGCAACAGGATAGCATAAAACAGAGAAAAAATCCAGAAGCTTTAACACCTAATCAAGCACGTTAATTTTAAATTAAATCGAATAAAATAAATTTATTTTTTCACTCGCGCCATCACGAATAACGATAGAAATGATTTGATGATAGGAATGATATATTGAAGAAAAGCCGATGCAGCTGAAAGCCAATTCTTCAGATTGTTTCGTTATAAACCCTAAAAATTCCATCAGCGCAGAGTAAAGAACTGAGACGCAGAGAGCACTGAGGAGAAAAATGATCTTTTGTTTTAAAAAAATTCTCTATGTCCTCAGCGGCTCTGCTCTTTACTCTGCGCTGATGGAATTTTTAGTCTGACCAACACAACATATGGACTTTTTTAGATATATACCGAAATCGGTTTAAACAAAGAAATCGTTTTGAAAGACTCATCCAATAGAGGTGTTGACAAGCGGAGGGCGAGGATCCATACTGGCAGGCATGAATATTCCCCTTTCAGAGCGGCTCCGCCCCAAATCCCTCGGAGAGATCGTCGGCCAAGACCATCTGCTTGGCCAAGCTGGGCTCATCCCCAAAATTGTCAAAAGCGGCAAACCCCTCTCTCTGCTTCTTTTCGGCCCTCCGGGATGCGGCAAAACAACGCTGGCGCGCCTCTATGCCCAAGCTTTTAAAGCCCGCTTTGTCCCTTTCAGCGCCGTCTTCCACGGAACAGCCGAATTGAAAAAATTGATCAAGGAAACACAAGAACACCCCTTGCTCAATCAGCAGCTGATCCTCTTCATTGATGAGATCCACCGCTTCAACAAGGCCCAGCAAGACCTTTTCCTCCCCTTCTTAGAAGATGGGACCCTTGTGCTCGTCGGCGCTACGACGGAAAATCCCTCTTTTACGGTCAATAATGCCCTCCTCTCGCGCATGAGAGTGCTGACTTTGAACCACCTCGACACGACAGCGCTTGATCAGATCATCGAACGGTTCGAAAAGGCGATCGGCAAACTCAAGCTCACGCAGGAAGGACGCCTCTACTTGGTCCAGCTTGCCCAAGGAGATGGGCGCCATCTTCTGAATATGCTCGAAAACCTCCAAACGGAGCAGGAAGGGGAAGAAGAGATCGACGTCCCGAAACTGCAACAGCTGCTACAAAAACGGGCCGCCCTCTACGACAAGACGGGAGAGGG
>CAZEYJ010000183.1:0-7616 GCA_964516795.1 uncultured bacterium | reverse complement strand
CCATATCGACCATCAACGTCGCCCCTGCCCGATCGGCAATCTCGCGCATTTTAGCGAAATTGATCAACCGGGAATAAGCTGAATAGCCCGCAATCAGGATCGCCGGCCTTTCTTTTAACACCTGCTCTTGAAGAGCCGCATAATCCAGAAGCCCCGTCTCCCGGTCGACATCATAAGCGACCGACTGCATGATCTTAGCCGAAATGTTATGGCGGTAACCATGGGTCAGGTGACCTCCCGAGTTCAGGGACATCCCCATCACCTTCTGGTTCACGAGCAGCTGGCGCACCCTCTCATAATCTTCAGGGCTCAGCTCATCCACACTTTTCTTCCCAAGCCGTTCCAATTCTTTGCTTTGGACGCGGGAAACTAAAATCGCCCAAAATGCGACGAGATTCGCATCGGCTCCCGAGTGGGGCTGGACATAAGCATGGTCGCAGTTAAAAATTTGTTTTAACTCTTTGACCGCAGCCTCTTCGATCACATCGACATTGTCGCAGCCCGCATAAAACCGATGGAAAGGAAACCCTTCCGAATACTTATCGGTCAACAAATTCCCCATTGCCAACTGAACGGCCAAAGAGCAAAAATTCTCCGATGCGATCAACTTCAAATGGCTTCTTTGGTCTTTAAGCTCTTGCACAATCCGCTGCGCGATCATGGGATATTCTGAATGAATATGGTCTAACGAGGCCATGTAAGCAATGGCGCTGCTCTTTCTTTGCTCCGGCGGGACCTTGTTAAAATATTTTTCTAGTCGGGACATGTCACTCTCCATTGCAGGGGAATCTGCGCTCTGACTGGAAACACCGCTACCCTCAAGACAACAATCGCCCATGAAAACTCCTTTTCTTAAGAGAGCATCTCAATGAACCTATCCTGACAAAAAACTTCAGTCAGGTTTTCGGCTCTTTTTCGGCGGTAATATACCCTATGTTGATATTAGCCCCCGAAAAAGAATCGAAAATTGGTCGAAATAATCCAAAAATTCGACGAAAATTTTTATTAGGACAGGTTCACAATCTTCTCTGAAATTTTTCTTGAGTTGTACCAGAACGAGATTGATCTCGTCAAGCTAGTAACCCAACTTGCCCCGATCCTTCTTTAGACACGTTGCGAGATAGAAAATCCTGGACCTTGAGAACTCCGCCTGCTGTCCCGGGCGAGATTTAGAAGACCACTAGGTGAGCAGGCTCTTATAAATGCTAAATGGCTGGGCCGCAAAGAAACAGCCTCAAAATTAGTTTCCGACAATTTGAATATTTTTTATTTAAGCTAACAAAACCAACCAACTTGACAAATAAAAAAAACTAATTAATAATTAACGCAAAAAAAAAGGAGACAATATGTCAACATCAGCAGCTAGCTTTTCTTCATTAACCTCAAATACGACAACTCTGGATTACCACGCCCTATCGGACCTACCTATTTCAGAAAGTAAAAAAAGTTTTAGCCCGCAAAAAAAAAGCCAACTTTCCCCGGCAGACCAAAAAAGCCTTGATAACATCGTAAGCCTGGTGCGCGCTCGATTATATCCAAGGGGCCTTGAAATACAACTAGAAGGAAAAAAGCAGAGAACTTATATCATTAGATATAGCTCAAAGCTCGAGCAGTCAGAACTGAAAAGCTGGTTGTCTGATATCAAAACAGCGCTATGGACTGTGAGATTAAGTCACAAACGAGCCCCCTCTTCTGGAAATCTTCGCTTTCGTTTTGAGCACCAAGGCCTCATGGTGACGATTCATAGAACACCCCTTCTTCCAGTTAACGATGCCTTAGATCTAACAACTAAACAAAACGCTACCTTCTTTATAAAACCACCGGGGGGGCACTTCATCCCATTGCAATATATCCCAGATAGCAATCAACCGACTCCAAAGGCGGCAAACTTAAATTGAAAAACGGTCTTATTTTTTTACTTTTCCTTTTCTCTTCCAGAAAAGAGTCAAAAACCGGCCGAAACAACCCAAAAACTAAGGAAACACCTGAATTCAACAACAGACTCTAAGCTAACTGAAATTTAGCTTGAGGGATAATTCCTTGAGAAGATATGCTTCTGTGCCTAGAATATCTTTGTTTTTTCATCACCATAACGTGAGAGTACCATGCAAGAAGGGCTAAAGGACATTTTAGACATTCAAGAACTCGATATGAAGATGATCCGTCTGATGCGGATCAAAAAAGAACGTCAAAAAGAGATCCTTCAAATTGAAGACTTGCGCAAAGAGCTCCATCTGCAGCTCTCAGAAAAAGAGAGTGAAATCACAGATCTCGGTAAAAATATCACGACCTTGGAACACAAGATCCAAGAGATCAACGCCAAAATTAAACGGTATGAGGGCCAGCAGAGCAGCATCAAAAAAGCTGATGAGTTCAATGCGCTCACCCAAGAAATGACCCAAGCTGAAAGAGAGCGGATTTCCGTCGAACAAAAAGTCTCCGACCTGGTCGACAGAAAAGTTGCCGAAGAGGAACTCCTCGAAAAAATCAGGGAAAGCCTGAAATCTTCTGAGGCCAGCAGCCTGGCCCTGGAGCAGGAGATCCAATCGAGCATTAAACTCATCAACGAAGAGGGAGCTGCGCTAAAAGAGCAGCGCGACGCCCTTGCCGCTGCCGCAGACTCCAACACCCTCCAAATTTACGAGCGCCTTCTGCGCAACAAAAAAGACCGCGTTATCGTCCCCATCGAAAATCGCACATGCAGCGGATGCCACATCGTTTTGACCGCCCAGCACGAAAACCTGGTGCGCAAAGGTGGAGGACTCGTCTTCTGCGAACACTGCTCCCGCATCCATTACTGGCAAGAGAGCGAATCGTTGGAAGGAACAGCGACCGGAACAAAACGCCGTCGCCGCCGCATGGCCAACGCCTAAATTTCATTTCGGGAAAGCAAGCAATCGCCGCCGCCTTCTCTCGAAAGAGAGCAAAGCGGGGGAGGAAAGTCTGGACTTCGCAGGAGAAGATACCAGTGAAAGACTGGGGGCCGCAAGGCTACGGAAAGTGTAACAGAAAACACACCGCTGGATCGTTTCAGTATAAAAGCTGATCCAATTCAGGAAGGCTGAAAACGCGGACTTACGAGAGCTTCCGCCACACTTACAGGAATGTAAGGTGCTATAAACCCTATCTGAAGCAAGACAAAGATGGGCGTATCCTGTTCTCCGCAGGGCCCATTCCAAAAGTCGCTTGAGGGGCTTGGCGACAAGCCCCCTAGAAGAATGATTGTTCACGACAGAATCCGGCTTACCGCTTTCCCGAAACTTTTTGAAGTTGGATTAGAAATTTTTTCTTTGGACAAAGACCCGATTTACCTGCAGCTCATTGCTGCTTGCCCCTTTGGCAGCCCCTTGTTTTATTTTTTTCTCTTGCCCATCCATCAGCTCGGTCAGCACGATCACATTCTTAACAAAAAGCTGCTTTCTGCCTTTTTCAGATTGCATCAGCAGCAAATCCTGTTGCTTGAGAACTTCTCTTTTATCAGGCTCTTCTAGCCGCTTAAATCGTCCTATCACAGCAAAATGAACGACCATCGCCAAACGCGTGTAATTAGCAAAAACTGCGCGAGGATCCTTAGAAGATGAAGAATGTGTCATTTCAGAGAGTTTCTGGCGGATGCTCTCTCGCAGATCATCCGGAAGCTCAGCAAAGCGTTTTTGGACCCGCGCCTCAATATCCGAACGGTCTTTTTGAAAGGACCTCAACAACAAAAGATCGCGGCAGAGCTGCGCAAGCTTAGACCTCAGCGGCATGAGAACACCTATAGCGGGTTCACTAACCAAAAAATCAGCATGTTTTGCTAAATATTGACCAAATACGGATCCCTTCAACTCTGCATCGACACATAACCACCAGTCAATATTCCCGTCCAGAGCGCAAGAAGAAATCGTATCAAGCACTGCCTCAGGAATACTGGGAAACCAGTTTGTGTGAAAATTCAAAACACCATCTGTCAACCACTTTGAAAGCCCTCTAGGAAGAGTTCTCAGTTGATTTTGACTGACATTTAAGCTGTGCAGCTTACTTAAATTTGCTAAAGACCTAGGCACTTTTCGTAAGGAATTCGAACTGAGATCTAGATCTGTCAAATTGGTCAGATCTCCGATTGAACGAGGAATTTCAACAAGCTTATTCTCGCTTAAGTCCAAAGACCTCAGGTTCCTCAAGCTCCCTATCGTTTCCGGAATAGAATAAAGGTGATTCTTCGATAAGCAGCAAATTTGCAACCCTTCCAATTGCCCCAGCGAACGAGGCACCATGACGAGCGAAGTCGAGGAGATCACAATGCTTCTCAACCCTTTAAGTCTTCCAATCTCGGATGGAAGAGAGAATAAATCATGAGATAACTTCATCCAAAGGCTTTTTATTTCTGAAACGCTCTGCTCATTTTTAGGATTTGCCAGCCACTGCACGGCTTGCTTAACAGAGAATGGCTCAGGTGATTCATCAGAGAAAAACAAATCCCTTTTAACTACATCCCAAAAAAGAGCTAAGGATCGGTCCATCACCACGCCTTCCAGGGCGCCTAGCTTATTTAAAGACAAATTAACAGGACAACTCGACCGAATGCGCACTCCCCCTGGACACAGCATCCTTTTGACATGATCGCTCCTTCCGAGCAACTCGATCAGGCACTTTTTAGGCAGGCTGTACACCTTATCAATGCTAAGAACAAACAACCCCGTCATGGAAGGCAACAGACCCTTTTCGGCCTGGGATCGGAAACGGCTCCAAATCGCAGAAAGAACATGATTGTCAATCACATCTTTCCAACAGCTCGATACAGCTCTTAACGACAATAAACACTCGCCATTTCTGGCCAACGCATCAGCTGCAAACATAAAGATATGCGTTAATAGTTCAGGCGGAAGGGACTTAATCGTGAAACCCCCATGTTGAGATGAACCGGAAACAACCGGTAAAAAAGCAGAAGAACTAGACGAAGAACAACTCAGTTTTGATACCATATAAAATATAAACCCTATTTTTTATTGTTTTTTAAAAAATATAGACTATTTTAATTAAAAACAGATTAAAAAACAACGCAAACAATAATTTAATTGCTGCATTTTCGATTCAATTCAAAATTCTAACGCTACAAAAGAAAAACACAAAACATTGAAAATAAAGAACTTGCGAAAGTATCAAGAAAGAGAGAAAACGGTATCTATTAAAAAAACAGTGCAGCATCGAAAAGCTGATGAGCTCAATGCGCTTGAGGGACTTAGCGACAAGCCCCCTCTTGAGCAGCCCTTAACAAAAATTCCTGAAATAATTTCTAGCATTAATACCTGTCAACTTTCGGGATTATTTCGGCCGATTTTCGCCTCTTTTGCGCGGGGGGAATATACGGAATGTTGATATTCCCCCGCGCAAAAGAGGCGAAAATCGGCTCAAAAGAACCCGAAAATTGACAGAAGCTTAAATCAGAGACCGTCTCTTAACTTTTTGACAGCAACACGTTATAAAAAAATAGAGATTAAAATAACACTTTGATACATTGGCCCCTTTGCTCAATCCAAAGACCGCTCTACACAAGGAGAACCTCATGCTACGTCATCTATTTTTTTGCTTAAGCCTTCTCGCATTTAGATCTCTTGCCGCAGAACAAATCGATAATATCATCTTCACACCTCCTCCATCTGAGAACTGGGAAATTGAGGAAAACGTCTCCAACTCATTCGGTCATGCGATGATCTACACGCCTAAAGAGAGCTCTTTTGACGGAGCATTTCAATTGCTGGCTGCGCAGCTGTTTCGGATCCCTTTTACAAAAGACACTCCGGAAGATTTTGAAAAATGGATGCAGATCGCCTTCCCATTTTTTGATATGCGCCACCACCTGATTGAAAGTTCAAACGATTCCCTGACTTTAGAACTCTTTGGATATGACGACGATGAGCTAGAAATCTACACCCTCATCCGCAAGGTCCGCTCCAAAGAAGGAACTGTCGTCTTGACCTTTTCATGCGACGGCGAAAGCAATATCAAACAAGTCCAGGATGTGTGGATCCCCATTATGCTAGACTCAAAACCCATTGTAAAATAAGCGCTCTAGGAGCGTGGATGGGCTTTGTCGTAGACCTCCCGCTTTAAGCGGGAGGAGACTTGCGTATAGATCGTTGTTGTTGCAAGAGAGCTATGCCCAAGAAGCACCTGGATTGTCTTCAGGTCCATCCCCTTCTCCAGCCAATGGGTAGCGATAGTGTGGCGGATCGTATGAGGGGTGATCTTGCCTGCAAGCCCACTCAGGTTCAAATACTCCTCGAACTTCCGATCTACTGAACGGACCGTAATCCTTCTCCCCCATTTATTCAAGAAGATCGCCTCAGGATCAATTTGAGCAAAATGAGCCTCTCCGTCGCTGTAGCGTTCAGGATGGGCCAAATACCTGTTGAGCCAATCCGCAGCCGTCTGGGTGATGGGAACCCCCCGCTGCTTTTTCCCTTTGCCCATCAGCTTTAACCGAAAATTCGTCCCATCAAAATCGGAGCGGTTCAATGAAACTAGCTCGCTGATGCGCAAACCGGAGCTGTAAAAAAGCTCCATGATGCACCGGTCCCGAAAGCCCAAATAAGTCGTCGTATCAGGCTGGTCGAACAAATGCAAGACCTGTTCGTAGGTCATGAAAACAGGGATCGTCTTCTCCAATTTAGGACTGTCTATCTCATCTAAAGGATTTTCTTGAATCGCCTTCTCTTTTAGCAGATACTTGAAAAAAGAGCGCAAGGAGGATAGCCGCCTAAGGACTGTCCGCTTTGCACCGGATTTGGCCGAAAGAGCTGCCAGATAGCCGCGGATCATCCTCTTGTCCACTTGCTGCACAGAGACTTGATCCAGCTCCCCGCCCCCTTCTGCCGAAGGGGCGCTTGCTCCCAGATACTCCTGGAATACCTGCAAATCGAGCCCATAATTGCGGACCGTATGTTCTGAAGAGTTGCGGACGTAGCGCAAATAATGGAGAAACTGGGCTGAGGCCTGATCAAATTGCATACCGGTAGCCACCTTATTTGGATCTAGACAGCAAGTCTTTCCCCATGCTAAACTGATGGACTATTTTTGGAATAGGTTCCTATGATCACTTTAAAAGAAATTTCCAAAAAAGTCGGCCCTCGCCTTCTCTTTGACAACGTCTGCATCACCTTTAATTCCGGATGCCGGTATGGACTGACAGGCCCCAATGGAGCAGGCAAGTCGACCCTGTTAAAAATCGTCATGGGGATCGAACCTGCCACGAGCGGGTCAGTCTCGCTGCCGCGAAAGGTCGGCTTCCTACGGCAAAATATTGAAGATTTCCGCCATTTCAAGGTCATTGACGTCGTGATCATGGGCAACAAACGCCTTTGGGATGCCTTGGCCGAACGGGAATCTCTCTACGAACAGGAAATGACCGACGCTGTCGGCATACGCCTAGGCGAACTGGAAGAGATCATCTGCGACGAAGATGGCTACGGCGCTGAATCAGATGCGGAAATCCTCTTGAATGGAATGGGAATCCCCTCTTCTATGCACCAGGTCCAGATGCACACCATCCCGACAGACAGACAGTTCCGCGTCCTCCTCTGCCAAGCCCTTTTCGGCGATCCCGAAGCCCTGATCCTCGACGAACCCACCAACCA
>CAZEYJ010000182.1:0-8659 GCA_964516795.1 uncultured bacterium | reverse complement strand
GTCCAAAGAGGGTGCAAAGAGAAGTGCGCCGAGAAATGGAAAGAATTAAAGCAACGACACAACCATCTACTCTAGCGCAAGACTACATGAGAAAAGAGATCGAGGAGAGGAAGCTGCAAAACAACCAGCAGACTAGTGCAGAAAGACAGGCCCGAAAAGACGAACAATTTGCCATAAAACAGAAGAAGAGAAAGGAAAAACGAAAAGGGCATTAATAGAGGGCGCCCTGCGGACTCTCATAACCCGCTGGTCGGGTTCAAGTCCTGCTTGCCCCATTTACTTAAGCTATTAAATAACAGTCATTTTCGTTCTAGCGTAATGCTCTTTCCTCAGCAAGAAAGACATTATGTCAGGACTTTTGTCAGGAGGCTGTATAGCGCAACCATAGAGAAGTGCGAGCACCTCCTCTAAAAGTTGCGCTACACAACCACAAACAAGTGTGGAAATTTTAATCTCCAAACAGCCATACTGTCCTGCTTAGAGGAGGATTCTGTACCATGAAAATTAAAACACAAGGCGAGTGCCAAAAATGCAGAGAGATGTGCAGCGCAACCAAAGCAACCACACACCTACTTAGATGCGTTGCATCGTCTCCGTTTCTTTCTCAATCCTTAACGGAAGGCTTTTTAGTTCGAGTCTCTGGTGCTGAACAACCAAACCTGTATTGGATGTATATTGCTATCCCCAAGGAAATTTCCTTGGGCCGGCTGGATCGATTCTTACGTGACATCTGGCTGGAATGCTGCGGCCATCTAAGCGAATTCACCGTAGGCAATCGTCGCTATATGTCTCATACAGAATCGGGAAGACCCAGCCAGTCGATGAAAAACAAGATGGATCAGATCTTATCTCCCGGAATAACTCTGGAATACATCTATGACATGGGTTCTTCTACAGAGCTTGAACTTGAAGTGATAGACCAGCTCCCTGCATGTCCACAAAAGGAGATCACTCTCCTTATGAGGAACGATCCTCCCCCTTTTTCTTGTGCTTCTTGTAAAAAGCCTCCTGAAATTATTTGCTCTATGTGTGGGGAAACAACATGCGCTGGCTGTAGCGAAGACCATTCTTGCGCGGTCGATGAGGGAGACACGTATATGTTGCTGTCTCTCGTAAATTCTCCCCGCGCCGGTGTTTGTGGGTATGAAGGATGACACCAAAGGAAAAACATGAACGTTACCATTCCAGATAGTTCCTTGCTTCTTTATCAGACAGAAGATGGTCAAACCAAGATCGAGGTACGCCTCCAAGACGAAACCGTTTGGTTGAGCCAGGCGCAGCTGTGTGAATTATTTGACAAAGACAAACGAACGATCTCTGAACACATACAGAACATTTTCAGAGAGGGAGAGTTAATCGAAGAATCAGTTGTCCGGAAATTCCGGACAACTGCCTCTGACGGCAAAAACTATCAAGTAACCTACTATAACCTCGATGTGATCATCTCCGTGGGATACAGAGTTAGCTCTCACAGGGGCACCCAATTCCGTATCTGGGCTACTCAGAGGCTAAAAGAATACTTGATTAAAGGCTTTACACTTGATGATGAACGACTGAAACGAAGCGGCGGCGGGAACTATTTCAGTGAACTTTTGGCCAGGATCCGAGACATCCGCTCCTCTGAAAAAGTGTTCTGGCGCAAAGTCCTCGATATCTATGCCACAAGCATTGACTATGACCCCAAAACAGAAAGCTCTAAGCAGTTTTTCAGAGTGGTGCAGAATAAAATGCATTGGGCAGCCCATAGCCATACAGCCGCTGAGATCATCTACTCCCGAGCTAATGCTGAGAAAACAAACATGGGCCTTACCTCTTGGTCAGGCAAGAAACCAAGGCAAGTCGATGCAGAAATTGCAAAGAACTACCTCAGCGAAGAGGAATTGAAAATCCTCAACCTAATCGTATCGCTTTACCTGGATTTTGCCGAGCTGCAAGCTCTGAGCCGCTCCCCCATGTATATGAAAGATTGGATCGCCAAGCTCGACGATTTTCTACGGATGGCCTCCCGAGATATCCTCTCCCATGCAGGGAAGATCAGCCATGAAGAAGCCCTCGATAAAGCCAGAGTGGAGTATTCCAAATACCAACAGCAAGTCCTCGATACCCCCTCCTTAGTAGAACAACACTTCCTTGAGACCATTAAGGAATTTGAGAGGGTTACGTTGATCAAATCCTCTGAGAATTGAGCTAAGGCGCAGCCCAGGTTGTTTTTAAAAACCCATGGCACGCTAGCGGCACAGTGAGGCCCTATTCATGTCAGCTGACAACATTTTTCTTCATTTGACTACAACACTTAAGTCTCTGTACCATGGCGGTGTGAACAGTTGGTCAGAGATGACCAGAGTGGGAAGAAGGCGGACTCATAACCCGCTGGTCCCTGGTTCAAGTCCAGGTTGCCCCATCTTCTCAAAATAAATTGCTCTTAACCCTCTCAAAGTAATATGTCCTCTCTGAATGAACTCTATGACTGGATGAAACGCCGCGAAGGCAATCGGCTTGAATTTAAGGAAGCCAAGAACGGGTTCGATATCAAGAAGCTAACTCAGTACTGCTGTGCTTTCGCAAATGAGGGTGGAGGGCGAATGATCTTGGGAGTTACGGATCAGCTTCCTCGCAAAATTGTAGGCAGCCAGGCATTCTTAAATCTCGAACAGATCAAATCTCATCTGATTAGCCGATTGTCTCTTAGAATTGAAGTTGAGGAGCTGTTTGAAGAAGATCGAAGAGTGATCATTTTCTCAGTGCCTTCAAGGCCCATTGGAGTGCCTATCGCATTTGAGGGGGTTTATTGGATGCGTCGAGGAGAAGAGCTCGTTCCAATGACATCTGATATGCTTAAACGCATTTTTGATGAAGGGGTCCCAGACTTTTCTGCAGAGATTTGTCCTAATGCTCGTTTCGAGGACCTCGATCCCATAGCAATCGACGCCTTTAGAAAAGCCTGGATACGAAAATCTGGAAACCCTCATCTCGAGCACACTTCAAAAAAACAACTATTACGAGATATTGAAGTTATCACAAATCAAGGCGTGACATATGCTGCGTTGATTTTGTTTGGAACCCATAAAGCATTGGGAAAGCATTTAGCCCAGGCGGAAGTGATCTTCGAATATCGTTCCAGTGATGTAACAGGGCCTGCACAACAAAGGATCGAGTACCGACAAGGGTTTTTCACCTTTTACAATGACCTATGGGAGAAAATTAATCTCCGCAACGACAATCAGCATTTTCAAGATGGTTTGTTCATCTTTGACATCCCCACGTTCAATGAAAAAGCAGTGCGAGAGATCATTCTCAACGCAATCAGCCATCGAGATTACCAAGCCGCTGGCTCCATTTGGGTAAAGCAATATCCGCGCCGGATTACCATCACGAGCCCTGGTGGATTTCCCCCGGGGATTACACCGACAAACATGCTGTGGAGGCAACAGCCGCGCAATCGAAGAATTGCCGAAGTGTTTGGCAAATGCGGGCTTGTAGAGAGGGCTGGTCAAGGAGCTGATCGTATCTTTGAGGAGAGCATAAAACAAGCAAAATCGCTGCCTGATTTTAACCATACGGATGAATATCAGGTTGTTTTAACATTAGATGGCCAAGTCCAAGATGAAAGCTTTTTGCGATTTCTAGCGAAATTGGACAAAAAGGTCTTTGATTCACTAAGTACGATTGATTTCCTGGTCTTAGATTATGTGCATAAAGAAAAACTCCTCCCTTCAGAGCCCCCCGAATTAAAAACACAACTCAAGCATTTGATTAACTTAGGAGCCGTCGAGTCCGTTGGAAGGGGAAGATCGATTCAATACTTGCTATGCCAAAAATACTATCGCCAAGCTGGGAAAAGCGGGGTGTATACTCGAAAACGGGGTCTTGATCGAGACACAAACAAAGAATTACTTCTTAAGCATATTCGCGTTAGTAAATCGGAAGGCGCTCGCTTATCAGAATTACTCCAAGTGCTTCCTTCCCTTTCTGAAAACCAGGTACAGGTTCTGCTGCGAGAATTAAAAGCTTCGGGATCAATTCACGTGAAAGGAAAGACTAGAGCAGGCCTTTGGTTTCCTGGTAAAGAGATTTTGGAAGTAATCTAGAAGTAATCCAGAAGTAATAGACGGCTATATCTGATTGATTTTCAGCTAGATAAGTCTTTCATGACCATTACTTCTAAAATTGGAATCAATAATCAACTGCAAATCTACCCTGAAGAACCCAGAAGTTCGAATCTTCGGGATTTATTCATCTTTTCAGGGTCAATGACCATCAGCGGACCGCGAAGCGCCTGCCCACTGCCTACGATAAATTTTTTTAGACATCAAAAAAAACATCCATATAATGATGGCTGTCCTATATCCACAACGAGATCATCTATGAAATCACTCTATGCCATAAGAGCAGTCGCTTTAGTATGTTCCAGTATACTTTCTGCAGATGAAGCGCAAGCAAAGGATCATATTGCCCTTACGTCTGAGACGTTGAGTTTACCTGAACTATTATCGTACGTTGAGGACACTGTATCTCAACTCATTGATGCTGATGAAGAGACCTGTCGAATTGCTTACCACGAACTTAAAGAAAGTTTAAAGATTGTTTATACCCTTAACTGTTTACATCCGACAGAAGCTGCCACTATTCTACAAGCGCTCGATGAGTGCTATACAGCTCTTGCAGATGCAACAGAAAGGAATCCTGGCAAGAGCCATATTTTCGAACAAAGCCTATCCTTGTTCTCTTCTGGCCGCAACTATGACCATGATGCGTTAGTTGCCCAACCCTTACAGGACTGGACAAATACAGCTCCTTCTAACGAGTTGAAATCTGCAATAGAGACTACCGATGCAGATCTTGTCTACATCCAAGACAATGTGTCGTGGGACATCCAAGAACATCCGCACATGGTCGCAGTCCGCACTCCATCTCGCTTGCTTTATAGCACGTCCCTCTCACGGAATTCGACTCTCAAGATACTTATTATCAAATCGGATGATTCAACTGAGTACAGGGTCGAAGGAGGAGCTAAGTGGAAATTAGGAGGCCCAGACCATGGTAAATCTTCTACCTATCTTGAAGGGGAAGTAAAAGATAAAAATGGGAACTACGCTCAAGGCAAAGTTTCTAAGGAAAAAGGAGATGCTGGATATGACTGCGAGGTAAAGGCAGGTAAGGAAAAGAAAAAGAAATAAAATGAAAAAATTTCTTGCTTGGAGTGCAAGCGTTTGCTTCATTGCGTTGATCATTGGCTGGGCTTTCAGACTATGGACGCCCGGCCGTGAAAAGAACCACCCCGCCTTGCCCCCCCATTCCTTCTACTCATTTGCACTCACGGAATCTGATGCCCGCATCCCTTGCCTGCAGGCAGAAATTGAAGGGATCTCATTTCCTGCAAAGCTGGATATGGGGTATGAGGGCGTGCTCAGCCTTCCCAAGAATCTATTAGAGCAACTGGTGCACAAATGCGATGCAGGAACAGTTCTCCATGGAGGCCTTAAGGGAAACAAATATGAGACCCAAGTGTTTACCATACCGAAGCTGTATATCGGAGATCTAGCCCTGGTTAACTTACCCGTAGAGGAAAGTCATCTTGAGTTCGAGCATGATACCAACTTGGGGCCAGATGCAGACTTTGAGCCTTCGGATGTTATGGCACGGATCGGCTGGCGTGCATTTTTAGGGGCAGTCGTTCTCATCGATCTGCATCAATCCGTTGTTATTTGCTGTGATAGCCTAGAAACACTGAAAGAAGAGGGATATCTACTTGAGCAATTTGTCTCAACCGATTTCCTCCCATGCAGAGGATTAATGGAATTCGAAGCTGGCATCGATAATCGAAGAGTGAAATGTATCCTTGATACAGGATGTACTGTAAATCTTATTCACGCTCATTCTACTGCAACAGGTGACATGGGCGAAGAACTTGGGTTTGCTCTTATAGACTTGGCTCATCCCCTCCCCCCGACTACGTTCAGTGTTGGAGGGCATCATCTAGGATCATGCATATTCCACGAAACACAGCTACCTTTTGGGGTAGAGGCCATTGTGGGCGTCGATTTTTTAAAAACACAGATTGTCTGCATTGACTTCGTCAACCATCAACTCCACCTATGCCCTGTTACTGAAGACAATTCTGTAGATTCTCTAGCGACCCTCGTTACATCATCTGCCCTTGAACAAAAAGACCACAGATGACCACCAATTGCCTAGAAATGGCAACAGATGGCCAAAAATCGCAATAGACTCAAATCCCCTAAGTCGCTAACATATCTGCTTTTAGTTATTGCGAAGTGAAGGCTGACTGCTGACTCATAACCCGCTGGTCCCTGGTTCAAGTCCAGGTTGCCCCATTCTTTTGGACGATTCTTAAAATCCAGCATCGTTAAGAACGGCTCTCTCACTGAAAATGAGAGACTTCCGTCTTTCAAATGCAAGTTCTGAAATACTAAATCTAAAAGTTGACGTTTTTCATCTACTTCAGAACTTTCAAAGATCTCCCTAGCTCTTGTGGCCAGGTTCATAACCATATTGGCTGTGACATAGAAATTATGATCGGCCTTTTCATGACGTGCCATTTGTTCGACTATCTCCGTTTGGAGAGTTTTACAGTCTTTAACCTTATCCAGGTACGTTTTCTGGTCAATAAGACCATCCAGCTTATCATCGTACATTTGGTTAATCCGCTTTTGTATCCGATCCTGCTCTTTTCGTAGAGCAGTTAAGCTTTCAGTATGGAAAAGACTTTCGGACTCATGGATTTTTTTGAGGTAGCTTGTCACCTCAGCAATTTGCTGCTCACTTAAGGCAATGTGATCAAAATACTGAGAGAGAGACTCAACTAATGGCTCCTCTCGTTTATAGATCTTTTTACAAATCCCCTTCGCATTCGTGCAGCTGTAGTAGATATAGCGCTTTTTATGGATCTCGGGAGTTACGGTACATCCACAATGCGCACAAGCGATCATGCCCCGCAGAATGAAAGGCTCGCTAATCTTTTTGTGAGGTTTTTTATGGTATCCCGCAGCCACATCCTGTGCTCGTTGATAGAGAGCTTTTGAAATAAGGGGCTGATAGTGGTGCTCTGCTAATCCATATATTGTTTTCATCGTACCACAGTAAAATGGATTTTTGAGAATAGAATCGACTTGAGATTTACCCACTTTTTTCCCTTTTCGTGTGCGTAGCCCGTCCTTTTCGGCTGCTTCTGCTAGCTTTAAAAGTGAGTAATTTCCAGTCGCATAAAGCTCAAAGATCTTAACAATAAACGGAGCCCTATCAGGATCGGGAACAATCGTCTTTTCACCTTGTTCATTCAGCACATGAAGGTAGCCTAATGGAGATAAGCCTATCGAGGTTCCATTTTTTACAGACTGTTCTTTGCTACGCTTGACGTTGTCGCTTAATTGGAGGACATAGCCACGTGCAAATATGACTCCTATATCCCAACGGAGAAGATCGGAAGAGTTGGACTTAAGATTCAGCACAAGCCCTTCACGCATGAAGTGAATTTCAACCTTACCCTCTTTGCGTAATTCCTCTAAAACCACCGATTCTTTAAAGCTGCGTTGGACTCGGTCAATAGTATCGGCCACTAAGGCAATTGTCTCTTTGGATTTGCGAATTTGTACAAGGATCTTTTCAAATTCTTTGCGAGTGTCTTTGGTCGATGACTCTGTGATTTTGAAGACCTGATCAACGATAAGCCCTTTTCTCTCAGCGTATTCTCGCAGACGTCGTTCTTGAGCAGGTATCGATTGACCTTCCTCTTGTTCTTTGCTCGAGACTCGAGCGAGCAGTATCGCTTTCATACTTAAATCCTTGTTACATCTTTAATTGAGGAACTATTATATCAGTTTTCTTCAACTTTCTCGAGCTAATTTTAAGGTGAGATTTGTGAGAAAGTGAGATTTATTTCTCACATTCTCACCAGTATCACCGCTCGTGAATAGCTTCATACAATTTCTTCTTTTCCAACTGGAACTTTTTCAAATCGGTAGCATCTTACACTCCCCATGCCAGGAAGGCTTTCAGTGCGGGTGGATCTCCCATCACTGGATGGCTTTAAATAGCCCTTTTTAATAAGGAGTTTAGAAGCTTGCCTCCAATCAGTTCCCTGACAGAGTTCATTTTTAAACACCTCTTCAAAAACATAATACTCTGTTCGGCCTCCCTCGATTTTTTTAAAACCTGCTCGATTGTATGTTTTGGCATCGTCATCATGCCAGCCAGTGAAGCGACTATTGCCGTGCATTTCAAAGAAAAGTTGAATTGTTGCGATGATTTTCTTTTCCTCTAGATCTTGATCATCACCTCGATGTGCAAGCCAATCCTGAAAGCATGTCCCTGCAGCAGCTATTGCGGAACCTTTTGGCCATGGAGTAATACCAAAATGAATAGCTAGCTCACCTCCTGCCGCTACAAGCCCAAAACGACGACCCACCCGTTTTACTTGACCAGAAGATCCTTTAGAGACATATTCCTCGATAAAGATATCTATCGTGGCATCTACCGCATCTCTAACCACTTGAAAATCTTCTGATAAGTGGTAGATGTATTTAGGTCCCGCTGCACCATGGCATTCTCTTGTTGCTGTCTTAATGGCATCCGAAAATGCAGCTCCATCACCATAGCCATGTAGCGACTCAAATACCCCGTACACTCCAAGATCTGCTGG
>CAZEYJ010000181.1:0-1630 GCA_964516795.1 uncultured bacterium | reverse complement strand
ATGGGGATCATTCTTTTCAAGGTGGTAGATCGAGTTTTTTGTGCCGTAGGCGAGCAGCAGGAGGCGGAGATTTTTTTCAGAAAAGAGGGTTTGCCACGCAATGGCCTTATTTGGGGAGAGGAAGATCCCGCTTCCCGGTTTTGCCGGGACGGGGCAGCTTTGAGGGTCCAGCGAGGAGGGCGCCTCAGGGGAAAGCCTGACAAGGAGGGCCCCTGCGAGCGGTTTGGCGCAGCTGAGCGCGCTGATGGGCAAGGTAGCGTTAAGGATCGTTTCAGACCCGGAGCCTGTATCGATGTACTGATCAAATCCAATTCGGAGAAAGGGTTCTTGGAAGAGTTGCGATGCAATTTCAGAGAAGGTGGGCTTAAATAGCTGTTTTTTGAAAGAGGGGCAGTCCCTCCAGAGGTCGAACCCAGCTTCGAAAAGGGCTTTGCGCGGCTGATCTTCCAGGCGATGGGTGGAGATATTGAGGCGGGATGCCAAGGTCTTTTCGACATCGGCTTGCAGGGCATTGAGGGCATCGGAAGCGAGCATCTCGTCGAATTCGATGTAGCCGTTTTTGGAGTAAAAATCTTTGTGGTCACTGTTAATGGCAAAGCGCATGGAATTGTCTCAAATTAAGTGGGGCATTATAGCTGTTGGATCCGTTCTAAAGCAAGGGTTGTGATGCGGGGGGTGGAAAATCCCGAAAGCCGGATGAACCCTTCTCCGCTTTCGCCGAAGCCTCGGCCCGGGATGGCGATCAGATGGCACTGGTTTAGGAGCCGGTCGAAGAATTCCCATGAGGTCATGCCGACAGGGGTCTTCCACCAAATATAGGGAGAATCAACCCCCCCGTAACAGATGTGGCCAAGCCCCTTGATCCCTTCGCGCAGGCGGGCGGCTTGTTCTAAATAGGCGCCGACTTGGGCCTGGGTTTGCGCCCTGCCTTCGGGAGAATAGACTGCCTCAGCTCCTTTTTGGATCGGATAGGAGGGGCCGTTGAACTTGATTGCCTGCCGTTTGGTCCAAAGAGCATGGACCGAGCGCTTTTCACCGTTGATAAAGCCTTTGACGGTCTTGGGGAGGATCATGTAAGCACAGCGCAGCCCTGTAAAACCCGCTGTTTTAGAAAAGCTGCGGAACTCGATCGCACACTCTTTGGCCCCCTCGATCTCAAAAATGCTGCGGGGGACATCGGGCGAGTTGATAAAGGCCTCGTAGGCGTTATCGACGAGGAGCAGAGCATTTTCCCTCAGGGCGTAATCGACCCATTGTTTGAGCTGGTGACGGGTCATCGCAATCCCGGTCGGGTTGTTCGGCGAGCAGAGGTAAACGAGGTCGCAATGTTCTTTGGGAGGCTCAGGAAAAAAACCGTTCTCCTCTCGGCAAGGAAGGGAGAGGATTGTTTTGCCTGCTAAGAGGCACGAATCGAGATAGGCGGGATAGGTGGGGTCGGTAATTCCGACGACGGAGGAGTTGCAAAAGATTTCTTGAACTCCGACCGTATCGCTATTGGCGCCATCTGAAATTAAAATCTCATCGGGAGAGATCCCGAGATGGGCAAACTCATGGCGTGCGATTGCTTCTTGCAGAAAAGGGTAGCCGCAGGAGGGGCCATACCCTTTGATCCCTTCCGGGATCCCCATTT
>CAZEYJ010000180.1:0-4753 GCA_964516795.1 uncultured bacterium | reverse complement strand
ACACGTCTGGAAAGGCCTAGGCTACGTGTTCGGGGACCGTCTCAACGACTCGATCCATCCGGTCCTTCACCGCTTCTAAATTGCGCATCCTTAAAAAGTCATGGCATTGCAACGCTTGCCATGACCTCTAAAACAAAGTTTGCAAAAAAGCTCTTCAAAAAATTATAGCAATCTATTCTCTTTCTCTGCTAAAAATCGGCTCTAACGCAACTGAATTCAACAACCGACTCTTAACTCAGGACATTGCCTATGAACCATCTCCTCTTCCTTTTAGCGACCCTTTTACTCCAATTGACACAGCTTTTTTCTGAACAAAAACCGATCGCGGTCATTGTCCCGGCGCACAACAACAGCACATGGTGCACGACAAATCTTAACTCTCTGCTCACGCAGCGCTATAACAACTTCAGAGTGATTTATGTCGATGACGGATCAACCGATCGGACAGCAGATCTCGTCCAACACTACCTCTCTCAATGCGACTCTAAAAATCAAGTGGCCTTGATTCAAAATTCCAACCGGACGGGAACCCTTTCCTGCATCGCTCAAGCCGCTAAAGGGATCTCCTACGGCGAGATCATCGTGGTCGTCCATGGGAACGATCTATTAGCGCCCGATGCATTGAACAAAATCAACCAGATCTACTCTAATCCTGACGTTTGGATGACCTATGGCAAATCGATCGAGCACCTGACAGGCTCGGTCAAAGATCCTAAAGAAATCCCCCATTCCACTATTGCCAATAATGAGTTCCGCCAATATGACAAGGCAGACCTTGCCTTCTGCACATTTTACGCATGGCTCTTCCATAACATCAACGCACAGGATTTGGCGCTGCAAGACGCATTTCCTGCAGAGCCCAACTATCTCGCAGCGGTCTTCCCTATGCTGGAAATGTCAGGTTTTCATTCCCGCTTTATCCAAGAGGCCCTCTATATCCGCAATCCAATCTCTCCTGAGGAGCAGCAAAAGATGAGCCGAAAAAACACCCAGCTTTTAAAAAAGAAGATCCGCTCACAGCTCCGCCATAAGCCCTTGATCGACCATTACTCTTCAATAGACGGAGATGGAAAACCTCTTGATCAAAAACTGTTGGCGCTGCTTTCAAATGAGAACGGAGTTTTCATTGAAGCCGGAGCCTTGGACGGGATCCGCCAGTCCAACACTAAGCTCCTAGAGGAAAGACTAAACTGGACGGGGATCCTGATCGAACCCTCACCCAGCTTGTACGAAGCGCTCTGCAGCAACCGCCCTAAATCGCGGTGCTTCTCTTGCGCTCTGGGATCATTGGAAGAAGAAGGCACGACTGCAACCGGTGATTTTGACGGCCATCCAATGTCAAGCATCCAAGGGGCGAAAAGAGGCTCAACACCAACTGTCACAGTGCCTGTGCGCTGCCTTCAATCTCTCTTAGATGAATGCGGCATCGACCACGTCCACTTCTTCAGCCTCGATACGGAAGGTTATGAATTAAAAATCCTTCAAGGGATCGATTTTAGCAGAACGACTTTTGACTACCTGCTGATTGAAATCTGCCAAGACTATCAAGAGATCGTCTCTTTCCTTGACGCGAACGGCTATGAGGTCCACAGCAATTTTTCAAACTACCGTTTGGAAACCAACCCCTCTTGGGACCAGACCCACAATGACTATCTGTTCCACAGAAAACCCCTGTGAAAAGTTGTCTTGCGTAAAATCTTATTTTTAGAAAGAATTCCGACACATTGCGGCAGCTCAAATCCTGAGCTGCCTCCTGCTTAATCTGAAGGACTCTGATATGGCAGCAAAATTTGCATTTCTAGAACAATTCCAACCTCAGCCGCTATCTTCCTGCGAGCCGATCGTTCCCATCGACGGGACCCATGTGCTGTGGAAAGAAAAAAAAATGCTCCATTTCTGCGCCCAAGACGCTCTTGGACTATCCCAACATAACGATTTGAAAAAAAATGCGATCAAATACCTTCTGCAATTCGGAGCGGGAAACTCGATCTTCCGCCATCTGAAAGAAAGCCTTCCTTGCCACCAGCGGCTGCAAGAAAAGCTCGCGCTGCTCCTCGGCGTCGAGCAAACACTGCTCCTTCCAACAAGATCGTCCGCGCTATCGATCCTCCTCTCTCGATTGTCCCAGCCCAGTTCAATCCTCTTCGTTGATGAAGGGTCCCATCCCCTCCTTTTAGAGGCTGTTGAATCCCAAAAGACGCAGGTCGTGCATTATCCTCATCAGAGTGCATCCCACTTAAAAGACCTGCTCCAGTCGACCCAGCACCTCTCGGCCTTTTCCCGGATCATCCTGACAGAATCTGTTTTTGCAACCAGCGGAAGCAGTGCAGCGCTCCAAGAGATCATCCCTCTTGCAGACCAGCATAATGCCATCCTAGTCGTTGATGATTCCTTCGGCTTTGGGCTCAAAGGCGATGAGGGATTAGGCCTGGCCGCGCAACGGGAAGGGATCGATTGCATTGTGGCCAGCCTGATCGAATCATGCGGAATCCCCGCAGCTTTCCTCGGCTGCGACCGGGAATTGGCAGAATTCCTCCTCACCACCTATCCGTTTTGGAAAGAACATCCGATAGCGACCCCAACACTGGGAGCAATCGACGCCGCCTTAGAAACCATTCCTCAAATGGAAGGAGAGCGCCGTCAGCTAGAACACCGCTGCCATTGGCTGCTGCTCCAGCTGAGCAAGCTGGGCTTCCCCGTCCAGCAATCGCATAGCCACATTATCACCCTTGACTACGAAGGAGGCGAAGAGACATCCCTTCTATCGCAAAGCCTTATTGAACAAGGGATCCTCTGCGATCTTATCTCCGACCACCAATCTCCTGAAAAGCTCCGCTTCACCATCAATGTTCTGCACACGCCGGAAGACCTCAATCACCTCTATCAAGCCTTGCAAATCGGGATCAAAGATGCTGCCGGCTCCATTGTTGCGCAACACCCTTAGAATGGGCAATGCACTGGTCGACGGCCACACCGCTGAGATAATTGCCGACAAACCGAAATCTTGGAAGCCTCTCCTCCAGCTCCTTCTGAATCCGCTCCATCGCCTCCAGATGACCGACGGAATACTGGGGAATGGCGTGAATGGCCTGTTTATAAGAGATCGCATCGGGCTTTCTTGCAATGTTCAGATGCCGCTTGATCCCTTGCAATGCGACCTCGACCATACTTTCCCTTGACAACCCCCGGTCTTCCAGCATGATCGTCAGACGCGTCTCTAAAGGTCTTTCGTTATGCTGAGGAATGACGGAGGAATCAAAAACAGCCCCGAGAATATCTTCCTTAGACTGCGTCGAAGTCAAATAGCCAAACCCTTCGACGGGCAATACAGGTTCTGTGTAACCGACACTGATCACCGTCATGCTGCACGATTTGATCTGAGAGAACTTCTCTGCGATATCTGGAGCAAGGGATTTCAACAAAAAACCTGTCTGAACGACAGGAAGGGCGCAAAACAAAGCATCCGCGCGATAAGTCTGATCATTAGCGACAACCTCCACGGCATCTCCTAAATCATGGACTGCTGTGACTTCAGAACGGTAATGGATCTCGGCAGGGATCTTGCGAACCAACGTTTCGATAAGCTGCCCAACCCCTTTGTTCAATGAATACATCGCAGAAAGGGGAAGCGTCGGGATCACAGAAGAAAACCGGGACTGCTTCCGCTTTTCTTTCAATGCATTCCAAAATCCTTTTGTGACCGATCCATATTCCTCCTCCCACTGTTTCAACAGAGGAAAACAAGAGCGGACCGAAATGTATCGGCTGTCCCCTCCGAAAATCCCTACAACCAACGGATCAAAAAGAAGGCGGGCCACATCCTCATTAAATCGGCGGGCAACAAAATTCCAAACCGTCTCATCCCCGTAATGCACAGCCTTTTTCCATTCGGAAAACAACGCCTTTAGCATCCCCTTCGTCAAAGGAGAGAATAAAAAAGAAAAGGGATTGCTAGGAAATCGGAGCAGCTGATTGCGCATCCACACATACCGGTGATGCGGCCTCTCTTCCGACCAGACCACCTCATCAGCCAATCCCAGATCATGCAAGAGATCAACAATAAAAGGCGATTTGTCCACTTTAAATGTACGCGGCCCTTTTTCAAAATGAAAGCCAGTGCTATGATCGGTATGCAACCATCCTCCTGCACGATCGGTTTTCTCTAGAATCGTGATCTCAAAAGGAAGAGAAGAGCGGCTTAAATACCATGCCAGCGAAAGGCCTGAAACGCCCGCTCCTAAGATCAAAATGCGTTGTTTTTTCATAAGCTGCTAACGTTGTTGTGAAAAAAGATCTTAAGCAAAGGGAAGAATAAAATGAAAGAAGAGATCATCAATTTTTTAAAATCGCTGCGCGACAAGATTGTCGCCGAATTTGAATCTCTTGAACCCAAAGCGCCCTTCAAGAGAACTCCTTGGAACTACCAAAAAGGCAGCGGCGGCGGCGAGATGTCGGTCCTGCGGGGAGACGTTTTTGAAAAAGCGGCAGTCAACTGGTCTGGCGTTTCGGGAGAGAACTTTCCGATGACAGATGGAGAAGGCCCATTTTTTGCAACAGGGATCAGCCTCATTACCCACATGGCCAACCCGCATGCGCCGACCGTTCATTTTAACATCCGCTACATCGAAACACCGAAACGGACCTGGTTTGGCGGCGGATATGACCTCACACCGATGGGATTTCCTTATGAAGAGGACACAGCCCACTTCCACCGCGTCGCCAAGGAGGCCCTCGATCCGTTCGGCAAAGAAGT
>CAZEYJ010000179.1:0-4245 GCA_964516795.1 uncultured bacterium | reverse complement strand
TTTGATTTCAAGAGTAAATTGCTTTGGTTTTCCGAATTTTAGCTCCAGATAATGAGTTAGGACAAACTCATAAACCTCTGGGTCAGTGGGTTCAACACCGAAAATATGCCTTGCAATAGCATACCCTTCTTTGTCAGTCCTTTCAAAAGTACCTACCCAGTACCGCTTATCGAAAAAGATCGTAGCTTTGATATTAGCCATGTGTGATCCAATTTATACAACCGACCCTTTTCTGGGGGTAAGACCAGTGCTTTTGGTTAGAAGTTTCCTATGCCAGAGTTACTTAAGAAGATGGGGCAACCTGGACTTGAACCAGGGACCAGCGGGTTATGAGGGAGGGAGATTTCCATCCCATTTAGCACGATCCAACCGTTATGAGTATAAGTGTAAATGAGTTGTTGAATGGTTGCAATCGGATTTTGCTAGATCAAACTCAAAAAAATTGTCGGCCATTGCACCGCTAGTGCATTGCAATTCATTAGCTCTGTGAGAAATTAATTTTTTGCCGTATACTCAATGACTTCAATTGGAGAGGTTCCATGACATCCAAGAAAAAATCAAAGCAAGAGGGTGCAGAAAAAAAACCTTGCGATTTAGCTGAGGTTCCTGTTCCTGATGATTATCCATTTGGGTCTTTGTTATGCAGGAAAGAGTATGAGGGTATTTTTAAGCAGTTATTTCCTATTTCTCCTAAGACGGAAAAACCAAAAGAGGATAGAAGCGTTGGGATTTTATGAGCGTGAGAAAATTTAAAGAGTATTTAAACACCCAGGATGATGATTTTTTGAGAGATGAGCTGTTGGCTCTCTACAAGACATTTGATGTCGTCAGGCAATTTTATACGTCTCGGATAGAACCCTCAGATGTGGAAAAAGTTATTCAGAAGTATAAAGAGGTGCTTGAAGAGCAGTTCTGCCCTAAGGCTCCCAAATGGGATTTTCCTGAGTTAAATTACTCTGTCGCACGAAAAGCAATCAGCGATTTCAAAAAGGTCAGCTTAGACCCAAAAGCGATCATCGATCTTCAGTTAACGTATGTTGAATATGGGGTCAAGTGCACTCTGGAATATGGAGACATTGATGAAAGATTTTATAACAGTATGGAAAGCATGTTTCGCAAGACGCTAAAAGATATGGAAGAACATGAGCTATTGGATCTATTTGAAAAACGCTGTTTGGCAATCCAGCATAAGACGCGCGATCTGGGATGGGGTTTTGGAGATGCGATTACAGAGCTTTGCGAAGAGTATTTTGTAAGTGTATGATGAACACGGTTGTAGGCTAGGTTTATCAGCGTGATAAGAATGTGTGGCAAGCAGGATTTGAACCAGGGACCAGCGGGTTATGAGTCCGCAGCACCCTCACCACTTCCCAGCAGCTAACTCCCCGAAATCATAGCGGAAAGCGCCCCTTTCCATCCATCGCGAACTATCGTCATTTATCGCACTTTTTTGCATGCCAGTGGCCCACAAATGGTCCACGGAGAAAAAATTGAATTCTATGAATGAGCTTTCTTGTATATGATGAATACCCTTAACGAGAGCTAAATATTCGAACTGGAAACGAGGAGCTGGCGTATGAAATGGGCGTTCAATTTAATTATCTTTCTACTGTGTTTGCAAGACTTAAAGGCATCAACTAGCCAAATTTATCTAGGATCGCGTGAAAATGACCCAGCAAGTTTAGTAGAGAATGTGAGCACTATCTATGGCGATTATACAGAGGTTGAAGTTGATCTCACCGTTTCATCCCCAGATTCTTTAGTTCTATCTAGGTTCTATAGCAGTAGAGACACACTCCAAACAGCTAATTTTGGTGGATGGCGTTTTAATCCTCACTGCTTTCTTTCTATTCAGAAAGATCCGAAAGGAAAATCCTATACAAGCGCTGAAGGAAAGTTTGAGCGCACTTATGTCTATGTCGGCAATCCTGATGGAACAATCCTGACCTATGTCGGCTGGCAGAACACTACTAACCCCTCCAAGAAGTCCCTATTTAAAATTGATCCGGAAGGGGAGGTGGCAGGAATAGCGAATACAGCGAAGGGAACTATCAGTTGCTGGACAAATCTCAAGAATAATGAACTCTATTTCGATCCCCAAACAAATAGCTTTGAGCTCCTTCTCTGCTCAGAAGGAAAGCGTTCTTATAGCAAGCACCCTTCTCTCGATGTCTATTTTATCACGCAAGAAGTCCTTCCAAGCGGTAATAAGGTTTTCTATGAGTTCGATGAAAAGGGGCAGCTTTCTTTCATCAAAGAAACCAACTCTTCTGAGAAGAAAGTGCTAGCTTGGATCAAAATCGAATATAGAAATGGGATTCACATTGAGACAAGCGACGGGAAATCTGCTGAGTACCATTTTAGCCAAGCCTCCTCAGGAGCAATGCTCTTAAGCGAGGTGATTAGATCTCACAAGCCAAGCTTATCCTATCAATATCAAGTGGTCGGGAATCAAGCTCTTTTGACTAGAAAAACTCTGCCTGAGGGACGTTTTGTCCAAATCGATTATTACACGGACAAAGCACAGAAAAATAAAGTCAGATCTGTGACTACTCCAGCTGGATCAGGAGGAATGGCAAGCGTTCTATTTTCATATGGAGACGATCACACAGAAGTCGACGGGCCTGGAGAATGCAAGGCAGTATATCGATTTGATGATGATTACCAGCTGGTTGCCGTAGAACAATACCTAGACGGATCCCCTTATCGGATTCACAAAAAATCATGGGGAACAAAAAGCGATGCTGGGAACCTTATCGCTACATCTGTCGAAGACGCAGGTGGCAACATTTTCTACTACAAGCACTTCACTTATGATAGCAATGACAAAGGAAATATTGTTGAAGAAAGAGAATATGGAGATGTCATAGGTTTAGGGGCCATCTCTTTGAATGTTGATGAGAGTGGCCTTGTCACAAATCAAGATGGACACATCAAGAATTATGCCTATTTCTCTGGAAAAAACACTCATGGTTTTTTCCAAACAGATGCCAAGGGAACAGGAGTCAAGTATTGGTACAAAAAAGGGACCAACCTTCTCCTTAAAAAGTTCATTTTGACAAAAGGCTCTCCTGATTCGGAAGAGGAAGACTATAGATCGGGCATAAAAGAGAGACATTTTTATGCCTATAACGATGATGCTGCTCTCATTCAGGTTATCGTCGATGATGGCAAAGAAGGAACCCTCAAAGACGATTATGGGGTTACCGAAAGGACTGTCACCCGCATTTCTCCAAAGCAAGAGCTCCCTAATATCGGAGCCCCTGAAGTAGTTGAACAGAAATACAGCTCTACAGATGGGAAATCGGAATTTCTCCTAAGAAGAACTGTCAATCAGTTCGATGGACAGGGGAATATCGCTTCTCAGGCCATTTATGACGCAGATGAAAACCTTTGCTATATGCTTACCAAGGGATATGAACGCGGACTGCTTGTTTTTGAGACCGATCCTCTTGGGAATGAGACGCATTACTCTTACGATGGGAATCAAAATCTGATTATTGAAACTCACTCAGACACCGGCATTTCTATTGAATATGGCTATGATTTAAGAAATTTTCCTATTTATACCCTGGAGAAAGACCGAGCAGGGAATCGATTTGGAACACAAATCATCTATGACCTCGCAGGACACAAACTCTCGGAACTCGATCGATATGGGAATGAGACGATCTATACCAATGATTCTCTTGGACGGCCTACCCAAATTACCTACCCAGAAACTTCTGATGGTACACACTCTTCTGTAAGACCTACATACACTTATGCCTATGATCTATTCGATAATCCTATCTCTGTAACGGATCCAAAGGGAAGAACACTTGCAAGATCTTACAACGTCCATGGAAAACCAATCGAGATCAATCATCTCAATGGAACCAAAGAAGTGTTTAGATACGATAGCGGCGGAAATCTTCACCACTACTATGGAGCGGATGGTCTTCTCCAAGTATTTGCTTATGATTACAAAGGAAGATTAAACAAACTTGAGCACTTTAAGAGAGGAAGCAAGAGCTCTAATTATTCTTTCAAGGAAACAACCTGTAGCTATGGAGCTTTCCATAAAACTTCGGAAACTGATGCCAGAGGTGAGCAAACAACTTACACTTATGGCCATTCAGGACGTTTAGCATCTTTGAATAAAGACAAACAGAAGGTCGAGTTCATCTATGACAGTCTTGGAAGAACTCATGGAGTTAAAAAGTGGAAGTCTGCCAAGACCTTCACCTTGGACATCAAAGAATA
>CAZEYJ010000178.1:0-4283 GCA_964516795.1 uncultured bacterium | reverse complement strand
ATCAACATCATCGACACCCCTGGCCACGTCGACTTCACTATTGAAGTGGAGCGATCGCTGCGCGTGCTCGACGGATCTGTTGCCGTATTCGACGCCGTAGCCGGAGTGCAGCCGCAATCGGAGACGGTATGGCGGCAAGCTGAACGCTACAGAGTTCCCCGTATTGCTTTCGTCAATAAGATGGACCGCGTCGGAGCGGACTACTTCATGGCGATCCAGTCAATGAAAGAAAAACTGGGTGCCAATGCGATCGCAGTCCAGTGCCCGATCGGCTCTGAGGCTGATTTCAAAGGGATGGTCGACCTCGTTACGATGAAAGCCTACCTCTTCCTCGACGAGAGCCTCGGCGCTAAGTATGAAGTTGCCGAAATTCCAGCAGACCTGCTCAGCCGCTGCCAAGAGATGCGCCAGCACCTGCTCGAAGAGCTCGCCACCCTAGACGAGAGCAATGAGGTCTTCATGATGAAAGTCCTGGAGAACCCAGCTTCCATCACTGAAGAAGAGATCCATGCCGCTATCCGCAAAGGGGTTTGCACCAACAAGTTCAACCCGGTCCTCTGCGGAACAGCCTTTAAGAACAAAGGGATCCAACCGCTGCTCGACGCAGTCGTCAACTGGATGCCTTCGCCTCTTGACAGGGGTAAAATCAAAGGGATCAACATCTCTGACGGAGAGCCGATGGAGCTCGAGCCTAAAGATGATGGACCTTTAGCGGCCCTCGCCTTTAAGATCATGTCAGACCCTTACGTCGGACGATTGACATTCGTTCGCGTCTATTCAGGGACGTTGACAAAAGGGACAAACCTGATCAACACCACAAAAGACAAAAGAGAGCGCGTTTCCCGCCTTCTCGAGATGCACGCGAACCAGCGTAAAGACCGCGACGAGTTCTTTACAGGGGACATCGCCGCTTGCATCGGCCTTAAATACACGAGCACAGGGGACACCCTTTGCAGTGAGGACAACCCGCTGCTCCTCGAAAAAATGGAGTTCCCAGAGCCCGTAATTTCGATGGCGATCGAGCCTAAATCCAAGGCTGACAGAGAAAAACTCTCGATTGCCCTGGGGTCCTTATCAGAAGAAGATCCGACCTTCCGCGTCCAAACAAACGAAGAGACCGGCCAAACGATCATCGCAGGAATGGGTGAGCTTCACCTAGAAATCTTGCGCGACCGGATGCTCCGGGAGTTCAGCGTGGACGCGAACGTCGGAAAACCTGAAGTGTCTTATAAAGAGACAATTACAGTTCCCGGCAAATCTGAGACCAAGTATGTCAAGCAGTCTGGCGGCCGAGGACAATATGCCCACGTCGTTCTCGAGATCGAACCGAACGAGAAAGGCAAAGGCAACGAAGTTGTCAGCAAAATCGTCGGAGGCTCTATTCCGAAGGAATACGTCCCGGCGGTCATCAAGGGGGTTACAGAAGGCCTTACTACAGGCGTTCTGGCCGGCTACGCCCTTGTCGACGTCAAAGTCTCGATCGTCTATGGTTCTTACCACGAGGTCGACTCGAGCGAGATGGCGTACAAGATTTGCGGATCGATGGCCATTAAAGATGCGGCGCGCAAGTCTCAGCCGATCATCTTAGAACCGATCATGAAAGTGGTCGTCACAACTCCTGACCAGTTCATGGGAGATGTGATCGGCGATATCAACCGCCGCCGCGGGAAAATTTTGAACCAAACGACCCAAAAAAGCGTTGTCCTCGTTGAATCTGAAGTTCCTCTCTCTGAGATGTTCGGCTATTCAACGCAACTGCGCTCTTTGAGTTCGGGCCGTGCGACCTATGTGATGGAACCAAGCCATTTCGAGCGGGTTCCTAACAAGATACAAGAAGAAATTGTTAAGAAATAATTTTTTAAGGAATATCCCATTATGGCTAAACAAAGTAGACAGAAAATCCGCATCCGGCTCAAAGGATACGATCAACGCGTGCTGGATCGTGCCACTGCGGACATCGTCGAGACAGCCAAGCGAACAGGTGCTCGCGTTGCTGGGCCGATCCCCCTTCCAACTAAAAGGGAGATCTACACTGTTCTCCGCTCTCCTCACGTTGATAGAAAATCTCGTGAGCAGTTCGAGATCAGGACCTATATTCGCATGCTCGACATCCTAAACCCAACACCAGAGACAATTGATAAGCTTAAAGTGCTTCCAGTTGCAGCTGGCGTTGACATCAAGATCAAAGCTGCTTAAAGGCAGCTGTTTAAATCCGATCAGCCCCTGTGCTGATCGGGCATTAAACAACAAGGCGGGATTTTTCCCGCCTTTTTTCATTTAGATTAAAAACTGTTAGATCAGTGGTAGCAAGGATAGTTAGGATCTTCGACGTAAATGAGATCATAGGAAGGGGATTTTTCCCTCGTGACATACTTGCCGACGACTTGCCCGTCGACTACGATCAAAAAGTAGTGGTTTTCCGACACAAGGCATTGCCCCATATCGATCCGCTCAACATATTCATACTCATCCCGATTGCCCCCTTTTGAATGGACCTTATAGGGCTTTCCCATCTGACTTTCCACTGTCGCAATCGGCGTCCCTACTTGAATAGTATCAAAATTATCCCCCGTCATCGCTCCTGAGCGGGAAAAACAGGCTGACAAAATCCCCAGCACAGCAATCGCAACGATTTTTTTCATCTTAGGCGTCCTTTTGAGTTTTTGGTTGCATCTTCTTCCAGACCTTGCCCCGGATCAAAGTGCGGAACTGGTCCTCGGTCGCATACTCGGCTCGCATGAGGTAGTTCTCCTCATCTTCTTTTTCATAAAGCTCAAATCCTTCAAAACCAATCTCCTCAACGCGAAACTCCCAAGCAATGATCTTATCATTGATCACCCCTTTTCCTGTAACCCGTCCTAAAGCGTCATTTTCCAGTTGGATTTGAAACTCTCCACAGTTCATATCAAAAATATTGAACTGGTTGCGCATCACATCGGAAAGCCCCTTGATCTGGATCTCTTGAGTGCACTCGATCCTGCCTTCCGAGTCGGGGCTGCCGATATTCCAGAGTGTAGCAAACGAGAGTTCCTCGGCTACCAGGCTCAATTGGATATTGCCCTGCCCTAGCCAGCAACCGGGGCTTAAGAGAAAATGATGATGAGACATTAGAACATAAACCTTCTGCTATAAATACTTTGTAATATCCCTAAAGCGGTCATTGTCGACAAGACAGAAGACCCTCCGTAGGTGATCAACATCAACGGCACTCCGGTAATCGGCAAAAAGCCGCACATCATCCCCATATTGACGATCATGTGCATTGCCAAATAGGTAGTAATCCCTGCGGAAAGAAGCCGCCCAAACCGATCTTTGGCCACTGCCGTCACCTGAAAACTAAAATAGATCAAACCGAAGAAAAAGAGGAACAAGAAAAACACGCCGACCAAACCAAACTCCTCGCTGTAGGAAGCAAAGACAGAATCGGTATGAGCGGCCGGAAGCCATTGCCTTCCCGTAAACTCACTTTTGCGCCATCCGCTTCCCGTGATCCCTCCTAATGCGATCGCAGTCTGGGAGGCCTTCTGGTGATAGGTATTTGGGTTCAGCCTTTCATATTGGTATTCTTTGATCACCTTTGTCGCATAAGGCTTAAACTCCTCATGAGGAATAAAGCCCAAGAACATCATGCTCACAAAAATCAACCCGGCGACAGCCATCGCGCTCATCACAGAAACAACCCTCTTCCTGATCCCTCCAAAATAAAACATGACAAGGGCGATCGGATAAAGCACTAACGCTGTGCCTAGGTCTGGCTGTTTTAAGATCAAAAGAAAAGGGACAAGGACGATCAGAATCGCTTTCACCGTGGCTCTTTTCTGATGGATATCCGTCGCTTTGTTCTCCAAAAAGAGGCTCAACGTCATCACCACGATCAACTTGGCATACTCTGAGGGCTGGAACGCGAAATTCAATCCGGGAATCCGATACCAGCGATGGACATTTTGAATAGCGGGAACAAAGAAAAGCCCAAAGAGCATGACCAGCATTCCCCCATACAAGACCCATGTCCATTTCTTTAAATACCGGTAGTCAAGCCCTGCAAAAAATAAATAGAATACTGAACCGATTGCAAACCACCTGATCTGGCTCCTTGCCATCGGAGTCAAAAGAGCCTCATCTAAAAGATCTCCCGGATCAAATGTGGTCGCAGAAATCACTAGAACACTGATCAACATCAGAAAAAATAAAATGGGAAGCGTCCGATAATCGATCCGGCTCAAATAACGGTGGTCCCACATGTTCTTTAATCCTTATTCGACGACAATTTTTTAATAAAAAAG
>CAZEYJ010000177.1:0-2521 GCA_964516795.1 uncultured bacterium | reverse complement strand
CCCCCTGCTGCCCACTGCAATCCAAATTCCATATTCTTTTTGATATCGGTTTCAATGACCAAGACTTCAATAAAAACTTGCCTTAAAGGAACGTCGACCGTTTCAATCAGCTCGCGCACCTTGACAAGTGTTGTTGGATCTGCTGAAAAAAGGAGGGAGTTGGTCGCTTTAACCCATTGCAGCGATTGAATGGCATTGATCAACTTAATAGGCGCATCCGGCTGACTTCTTAAATCAGCTCCGATTTTCTTAAGCGATTCTTCAAGCTCAGAGCCTTCATGATACTGGATCTTATAAGACAAAAACTCATACTCTTCCTTGGGCAAAGAGGGCAGTCCCGGCGCATTCGAGACCAACAGGCCATCCGCTTTTCTTCGGCTCGATAAGCTCTCTAGCTGGGCAAGCTCTTCTTCAGAACCTTGGTGGATCACATAATAATCTGACTCCCTGGACACAACAAATCCATGAACCTTGAGGACCTGGATCAACGCCTGAAGGACTTTAACGGAGCTGACTGACTTGCCCGTAGAGAGCGAGATATTGAAAAGCAGTTCCTTGCTATTAAAAATGAAGTTCTCTTCTGAAATTTTACTGACAAAGCGAATGAACTCGATGACTGGAACATCGTTAAAGTTGATCGTGTAACCTCCACGGTCAGACGAGGAAACTTCCACAGCCTCGACACGCTCTTCCTCCTCCGCTAGCGACAACGCGCTAGGAAAGCAGGAGCACAATAAGCCGGTCAGAGCGACTTTTGAAAGAAAAGATCTGTTTTTTTTGACTATTTTCATCATAAAATCACGGCACGCCACAAAGATTATATGTAGCACCGTAATTTTTAGGTAGGTTTTTCAAATCACTTAATTTTTAAATAATTTTTATTGAAAACAAAACATTTTAAAAACCAACAAGACTATTAAGAAACTGGTAAAAATTCATTTCAACAAACCCTTTTCTCTTGCCCATTTTTCTCCAACGTGAATAATGTTCATGCGCTCTCCCTGAATTAATTGAAGTAACATGAAACCAATTACCATTGACAATCTCGACATCAAAGATCACGTCCGCTGGGCGAATGATCAGAACCATTTAGACTCCGTCTACTTAACCGAAGCCCAAGCAATTGCACACCTACCTGAAATGCTCGGGACATCGGCCATCTACACATCTCAATGGGAGACGCTATTTGAATGGCAAAAACGCAACGCCCACTGGGCTTCCTTTGCACCGCCATCAAAATATCATCTTGCGAGCAAACGCCTCTTTTCCTTCCGTCTTTTCCCTACAATTTACTGGAAAGAGGAGGAGGAGGAAGGGACTGAGGATGATCAACCCTCTGCTGAAGAATTTATCGAGGAAAAAGACAAAGAGGCGCCTGCTGTCAATCTTGTCAAAGAAGTGATCAATACAGCTGCTTTTTCCCACCAACCGTCCATCGTATTTGAAAAAGACAAAACGACAATTCTTAACCTTCTTGAATCGATCAAATACCTCGACGGACTTCTCGCCCAAATCACCGGCAAGACGATGCAATACCAGAAGGGATAAAAACGGCGCCTGCAAATCCGGCAAAACCTGAATTTTCAGGCAGTCCCTAAAGTATTTCCCCTTGACTTCAGGGCTTGTCTCAAGATATACCGAAACACCTTGAAAAACTTCACAGAGGTTCTCTCATGGAAATCGCAATCAGCATTCTTGGCGCAACGGGAAAAATGGGACAACGGATTATCCAGCTCGCAAAAGACAATTCCCGCTACCGCATCATCAGCGGGACGCAACGCAGCCGCCCGAGCGCAGAGTCTCATCGGACAACTCCTTGCGGGATTCCTCTAACGACCTCGCCTCAAGAGGCGATGGCCCATTGTCAAGTGGCCCTCGACTTCTCTTCCATGGACGCCGCTAAGCAGCACATCGAGGCCGCATGCGCACTGAAAAAAGGTCTTGTGATGGGGACGACAGGACTCGATAGAACCGCCTTTGACGCCATGCAAAGCGCTTCAGAACAGATCCCCATCCTCTACTCTCCCAACTTCAGCTTAGGGATCGCCCTCTGCATCGATACAGTCAAGCGGCTTGGCTCTGTTTTATTCGGCCAGAGCGAGATCGACATCATCGAATCCCACCACCTTCACAAAAAAGACAGCCCTAGCGGAACAGCGCTCGCCCTTGCAGCAGCTGTCGGAGCTGGGGAGATAACGCTTCCGCCGATCCCTGCGCATCGAAAAAAAGAGCAGATCGTCATCCATAGCATCCGCTCGGGGCATACCATCGGAGAGCACACCATCTTATTTGAATGCGGTGACGAACGGATCCAAATCTCCCACCAAGCTCATAATCGGGATGCTTTTGCCAAAGGCGCCCTCCTTGCTGCCGAGTTCATCGTAAGACAACCTCCCGGCCTCTATTCTCTTCAAGATCTTTTTCGAGATTAACAGACTGTTAACACCTCCACTCGGCAGATCCTAAGATGAGCAATCCAATTCAGCGCTTTTCTCCAGAACGCGCCCACCCTCTTTCCCCC
>CAZEYJ010000176.1:0-6721 GCA_964516795.1 uncultured bacterium | reverse complement strand
GCTGCTTCTGCAGCTTGCAGCTATCCATCCACTACATAGACAAAAGATCGTCGAGGGCTTTAAATCCTATCTGAATCGAAGCGGAGGGCACACTACTCCGGAGGAAACGCTCGAGCATTTCGATAACATGATAGAAGCCTCACGCTCTCCTTCTTAGAAGCTGTCCTAAAACTCGCTTTGGAAGACAAATCTGCGCTTTAGTACAGCTTCTTAGAATGTCCTGATGGTCGCGTGGGTTCCCCGCTGCTCAAACCAGTTCCACAGGGGGCTATAGCGGTAGCGGGCGCGGACCTCAGGCCGATGGCGCAGCACCTGCTGCTCGAAGAACCGCCTCATCTCCTGCGCATTTTGGTTGCGCTGCACCCACTGGGAAAGACCGGCGTACTCCTGCTCCGTATAGCCATCGATCTGGCCATCCATGAAGCGGATCTGGGCAACCTGGGCGATGAACTCAGGACTGTTGACTATTTCAGGCCGAACGGCACCCAACTGATAGATCACTTGATGCGTGCGCACATCATAAAGCAACCTTCCTCCTCGAAAAGCTTCGTTTTGAACAAGTCGGGGATAATCTTCATTATCTAACAGATCGCCGATCTCAAGAAAACCAATCTCATAACGGGGTATCCCTTCAAAAAGGTGCCAATGCTCGTTCACACCGACGCGGATGACGCCGATCCGATTCATCCGTTCGTCAAACGGTGTCCTGCGATGCAAAGGATCTTGCCTGTCTAAGGGAAGGAACGCATCGGTGAAGCGGATTTTAGGATCGAACGCAGGATGGATCCTCTCGGCAGCAGAATAGGTATTCACCGTGTCTTGCCGTGGAAGATAGGAAGCGACTTTAGGGCCGGTTGTGACTCTTGCCGTCTGCAATTCCTGCTCCTCTTCCATCTCTTGCTCTTGTTCCTGCTCGCTCTGCACTTCCCGCTCCTCTTCGACTTCGAGCTGCTGCGCTTGCATGGCGCTCAAAGGAGAACCATGGCGGGGCAGCTGGGCGCGGAGGGTTTCAGGATAGTTGATCTGCTCTAACGCTTCAGTGGGGACTCCCAATTGGCGCGCTTGCTGGATTAAAGAGGTTTTTAACGCTCTGAGCTGATCAAGGGGATCGCAGGTGCGGGGGGTGATCTCCCGGTGGCGGTCAAAGTAATCGCCGGGGTTGGCGTACTGAGCGGCAGCAGGCTGGATAAATAGGCGCTGGCACGGAGCGAATGCATTTAAGAAGGCGTTGAGATCGGCATTGCGCAGCAGGGCTTTTTTCGATGCCGTGCGCAACGTTTGCTGGAGCCGTTGGGCCGCTCCTCCATAAAACTCGAGGGCATTGAGGTCTTTTTGGTTCTCCTCTTTTTTCTCGATGATCCCATCTACGGTGCGCATCGTCTCGGGAGCAAATTGGGAGACGGCGAGGATAATTTTCTGGCTGGCTTCCCGCATCCTTCCCTCTTGCTGGCTCAAATCCTCCATCTTGCCCGGTTCGCTGACAGTCAAGAGGGCGATCGCACCAGGCTTAAGGACCTGGTCGGCCCCTCGGGTATAAGCCTCGGCGAAATAGAACCCTTTAGCCTCAAGAGGGACGTGGGCTTGTCCGACATAATTGAGCGCTCCATTGTCTTCGTAGTATTCCACTTTTCTCAAAGCAGGGTTGGAGCGGAGCAATGCCTCAGCAACAGAACGGGCCGAGCACTCTCTGAAAGCGCCCGAACCGTCAATGATCGCCGTCAACGGTGTTGCGGGAGTACGGTTAGTGAGAACGGCGAGCGGATTGGCCGGATCGTAAAGGACCGGCTGGCCTAAAACCCTCCGCCTGAAGCGGGCGACCATCTCCTGCTGGATCCTGACCGCCTCTTCCCAATTGGTTTGGAACTGGGCATGGAGCGCGCCTAGCGAGCCGACCGTTGCCGAAACACCGGAGACGACCCGGCTCATCGAAACGGCATCTTGGGGGGTCATCGAAGAGACGCATCCGCCTCCTCTCAAAGAATCGAGATGCCGCCTTAAGAAAAATTCCACAGCTGCGGCATTTTGGTTCACTTGGGGGAAGATCTCTTGGGCGATCTTCCTTTCGAGCTCGTGGGCTGAAAGCAAAGCGAGCTGATCGAGCTGCAGGCCGGGGATAATTTCATTAAAGCGCGCTTGAGCGCCGGGAACGCGGTTCCTCACATCTTTGATTGCATCGGTCACGAAGGTGCGGACAGTCGGCAGAGCAACTTTATGCTGGTGATAATCTTGGATCGAGTAGTTGATCTCTTCGATGATGTTGCCGAATTTCGCTTCCCGCGGCTCTCCTTGGACGCACGTGACGATCCTCTTGCCATCTTTGCTGCGCTGATACTTAGAAATCCCCGAATGGCCCAATGTCAACGGCAAATAGGTGTAAAATTGGTCTTTCAAGAAGGCCAGGCCATCTTTTTGTTCTGCTGACCAATGACCGATCCGGGCCAAAGCCTGCTCGTTGATCCCGAGCAGATAGTTTTTAAGCTCTTGCCAAGTCACCTGTCCATCTGCCCTTTCTCTGGCAATCTGCTTGGCGACCCGGTGGATGCACTCAAGCCGTGTTTGAGGGGGGATGTCCCCTTGCAGGTTCTGCGCTAGGCGCAGCGGCTCTTCTCTTAACAGGCGGTCGTAGGTATCAAGAGAGAGCTCTTTCATGAAATCGGGAAGAGATGGACCTTCTGCAATCTGGACTTGGATCCTGTGGACGGGGCGGTTGGGCTCATCAAACTCGTCCATGAGCTGGTCTTCTTTATTTTGCATGAGGATCAGGATTTTCCTGAGGTGGACCCAATGGGACTTTTGCAAGTCTGTCGGCGCAATCCCTTGGGCTCTTGCTGCCAAAAGTTCCCGGTTCAGGCTCCAAAACTTCTCTTCCAGAAGGGGGAAGGATTTGTAATCGGTCAAGATGCACCCTTTTCCTTGCATCGTTTCGAGCATTTTTTTGTACATCCCGACAAAAACAGAACGTCCCTGCCTGTCTTCCATAGGCATCGCAAGATTGAACAGCAACGGATAGACTTTGCGCTTAAAAGTTTTCCCAAAGCGGTTTTGCATCAGGGCAAGCGTCTCCTGATAGAGCTGGGGCAAGACTTTATGGGTGACGAGGTTGTTGCCATTTGCTTTTTTCAACGCGCGCAAGATGCTGAGGACAGAAGATTTGCCCGATCCTGTTCCCGCTTGGGTAATGCCGGTGGGGTTTTCTAAGATCGAGAGGAGAAGCTGCAGCTGTCCTTGCTCTCCCGAATCCCTATAGGTCATGAAGTGGAACGCTTCGAACATCAAGAACTCAGGATTCTCCTGGGGCCGATAGCGCCGTCCGGAGGTCAACGCGGCGAAAAGGGATGCTGATTTGGCTTTTTTGAGCTGCTCGTTCATCGCTCCTCCCTCGCGGATCATGTCAACGAGCAGCGCTTTGCTCTGCGTCATGAGATGGAGTTTGATCTCGAGATCGTAGACTTGAAGGATCGCCTCTTGAAGGCGGGCAAGGTCCACTGCTGCCGGCAGATGTCCCTGCGCGCGGAGCCGCTCCAAATCGTGCTGCAGGCAGCCGAGCATCAGCTCAGTCGAGGTGGCCAGCCTTTTCTCTTTAGCAAAGAAGGCTAGCTTCTCAAGCGGATCTTGAGAGGTCAGCAGTATTTGCAGATTGGCTTGGGCTGTCTTGCGCCGCTCGTTGAGTTCTTCTAGCTTCGGCAAGATCTTCCTATTGAGCAATCCATGCGCAGAACCCGTTAAATTCCTCTCTGCATCGAAATAGGAACTCAAGTCTGCTGCGCTGAACACCAGGGGGGATGGAGTGTCGAGGAGCGGTAAAGTTTGCGTCAGCTCTTCGAGCGTCGCCGGGACCTGGGGATTGAGATCAGCCTCTAATGTGGCGATCCGCGAGGGCCGCTCGGCTCGAGGTGGGCGTGCTGCTTGAGGCGCAAGCGGAGGAACGCCGGTTTCCCTTCCGTCGACAAATTGGGTCGGAAGAGAGATCGTAGCCCCCTGTTGCAAGAAGGGCTGGATATGTCTTTGGTAGTAGGCCGGCTCATGTTTTTTGATACTTGCAGCGAGCTTTTCAAAAGCCGCTTGATCTGACCGAAGCGATGCGGGCATTTTTCTTCCTTGGGCCATCGCCGATTTGAACAGATCGCGCCGCGCTGTCTTCAACTCGCCGCGGACCTCATCGAAGCCCTCTTCACCGCGGAGCAAGGCGCGCAGTCTTTCCACAATTTTGAGTCCTACGGCAGCAGATTCGGGCTCTCTCGAGAGCGCCTTGGCAAAGCGGGCCCATTGGTGCAGTTCTGCGACCTGTTTTTCGATCGGGGCCGCGTGGAACACGTCGCTTGCCAGCTCATAATCTCCCAGCAGGATTGCCTGCTTGATGAGCTGCTGGCAATGTTTGGCTGCTTTATCATGTTGATAGATCAGCTCTTTGGTGTGGGGCTGCAGGTCGATCGCGATCAATTCAAGGCGGCGTTGAGAAGAGTCGATGATCAGCTCCTGCTGCATCTGAACCTTCGGTAGGATTTGATTGCGCACAAATTCAACGGTAGAGCGGGCGAGCCAGGCCAATAAAGCAAAGCCTGAATGAAATTGGATAGAAGTATCAGGCACAAGCAGCGAGGCCGGGGCCACGAGCAATTTGGCCGGCAAAGTCTTATCGGGATGTTCAAGAAGCAAGGAGTGGGCAAATCCCCTCCTCTCTTCCACAGAAGCATCAAAACGGATTGCGTAACCGGCATAAGGTGGCTCTTGGCAGACAAATTTATCCCCTTTCAATACAAAACTGAGTCCATACCGAGACAGCTCGATCTTGCTGGCAGGAGTGTTCATGAAGTGTTCGACCAGCCCTCCTTCTTTTTTAGCCCAGAGGAGGATATGCTCGCCGCTCTCAAACTGCTCAAGCTGTTTTAAAGCGCTATGGTCGATCTCCCGAGCGCTGTGCAATGTCATCGCCTCTGATCTCTCCCCTTTCCTCAAATCGTAGACCGCCTGGATCGCAACCCCTGTATCGCTATGTTCGAGTTGCAGCTCCAATTCCCATTTTCCTTCAGACGAAATGACAAACCCTTTTCGACGATCTTGAGGATCAATAAAAAGTCCCTCTTTTAAAATTCCCGGGAGCTCAGAAGCTTTGTCTAATTGCGATCCGAGGAACGGCCTCAGTAGAGAAAGAAGCCATGAAGGGAGGACCTGTGAGAAAATCTGCATCAACTGATCGCTTCTATCGTTTCGCTGTGGTCTATCGACGAGTGAAGAGAGAGCGTTCTCCCCTCCGAGAAGAGATACCGCTTGGACCAAGCGTGGAGGAGTTCCTTCCAAGCTTCTATAGTAGGTATAGACTCCCCCTTTTTCTTGGACCTGGCAGCGGTTACGTTTGGCATCGTCGAATTGATAGACTTTTGTCCCATCGGTTTGGACCTGCAGCGTCGCTTGGACAACCCCTCTTCCTTTCAAATCGGGAAAGCTCTGCAGAAAAAGAGGATCGCTCAACCGGTCGATAGGGAGCGTTGTATGGACCGATCGGGAGGTTTTATCGCGCACCGATCCTTTGATCAGATCGATCTCATACTGGTCATTTTCAAAGACAAAGCGCTCTCCTCGCCAAGCCGATGCATCGAGGGGAAGGCGGTTCTGATGGCAGACCGCATCGAGAAGGTAGCTCATCTCCTGCTGAGAAAAGGGTGACTGTCCTCCCCCCATCGCCCCGTTCATGAGCTGTTCATAGCGGGCTTTCAGCCACGCTGCTTCCAAAGGAGGGATCGTCGGATGGTTCTCTAAATGAGGGATCATCTGCTGCATATCGAGGACCACATGGGCCAGCTCCCGCATAGAGAGGCGCTCTTTTTTAAAGAGGGCTTTGAGTTGAAAGGCGATCAGCTCCTGTGCCACAGGCTGCGTGGCAAAGCGGTTCCGAAGGGCTGTCAGCTGCTCCTGGATCGCGCCCGCATTAAAAAAGCCTTCCGTCAGCAGCCCGCGTTGAGCATAGATCGCGCCCGCATTAAAAAAGCCTTCCGTCAGCAGCCCGCGTTGAGCATAGATCCCTTGTAAGGTATCGCTCATCTGAAGGAAAAAGACCAATAACGTCAGCGCATCTGCATCTTGGGGGTCTCTCTCCAGCTTTTGCCGCATTTCATTGATCCTCTCAGCAAAAAACCGAGGTAAAATCCGCTTCATTTCAGAACCGTCTGATCCTAGCGTATCGACCAAGTGAGGATGGAAAAAGAGGAGCTGGACAAAAGCGCGCACCTGAGGACGCAACAGCAAAGCGGGCTGCGTCTGCATAAACGCGATCAACTCAGGGTGGGGCATCCGCTCCTTTGACAGCGAAAGGAGCGCAGTGAGCTCCTCTTCTGAAAACTCTTCCTCCTTCGCTGCAGCGCGCAGAAGGTTCTGCTCCAATTCCTGAAGCCGGGCCCTCATCCCTTCTCTATCGCCTACACTATTGTCCAGATGATAACTTTCCTGATTTCTATCACTGAGGATATTACCGATGATAAGGTCTGTAATCGCCTTTAAACTCGCTCGAGGATCGTGAGAAATCGCCTCTTGGGTATGGCGATTGTCCAAGTTCGTATGTCCCATTCCCCACGACGTAGAGCCCGGCCTCTGCTCAAAATGAACTCTTGTAAAACCGGCTGAATAGCGACTGATCGCCAAGCCCGCATACGCGCTGAAAAAAGAATGGGACAAACCCGGTATCCAATTAGAGGCCACCACATCAATCAATCTCTCATCACGTGCC
>CAZEYJ010000175.1:0-13572 GCA_964516795.1 uncultured bacterium | reverse complement strand
TAGACAAGATCATTAATAGAGCATTGAGCAGGTTCATAGTTCCTTCTATTCTTTGTGAAAGTTTGAACAGAATACTATGAACCTAGCTCGTTTCATTTGAAAGATTTTTTTGCATCAGCCGAGAAAACTATAAACTATAGGGGTTTGATCAAGATCAAACCAAATATGCTTCTCCATCGTTTTGATATTGTCTCCCGTGAGGATACTTCTTGCAAGGACTCGATTGCTTGCAAAAGCTGCCAACACGACATCCTGCAAGGTTTGCTGATTTCTTATCTCTGGAGCAAAAAGGGTTCCATCCCAATTTCTTATCGTTCTAGGCTCTTTGCCTTCTCTCTCGATGGCTCGATCGAGGCTCGTTTTATCATCAGAGGGGATCATGCTGGAGGCCGAAGGATCTATAATCGGGTCTATTTCAGCACTGTTAATTAACGATGAAAACTTAATTTGATTAATGCTCATTCAACCCCCCATGTTTTTATTTACAAACACTATAACACAATAATTATAATATATCAAATCGATTTAAACATAATTGCATAAAACATAAAAATAACACTCAAAAAGAAGCGTCAAAGCATTTTTTTAAAACAACTATCATCAATTAAATATTTAGTTTATAAAATAAAAAATTTGAATTGTCGTCATTATTTCCATACGATCAATTCAAAAAACACATACCTGCTTTTTCAATACCTCCCAACGACATTTTGGGGTTTTTTTATTCAATTCCATCAGCCTTGATCTTTCGCTGTAACCGTGATAAACTAGCGCAAAACTCCCTGAAAGATCGGGTTCCGGCTGCGTCAAATTCCTGGCTCTTCGGTTTATTTCCTCTATACAGTGATAATTTTTTCTCATGATGCCTATTGACCTTCATATCCCTACCGCCCGCCCGCCATGGACAAAATTGGGCAAAAAGCTCGAGAGCATGTGCCGAAAGGCCCTCTATGATTTTCAACTTCTTGAAGGAGTGGAAAAGCTTGCGGTGGCTTTGAGCGGGGGCAAAGACAGTCTAAGCTTGCTTTTTCTGCTAAAAGCGATCATGGGCAACGGCTTTCCCAAAATCGATCTGGTCGCCATCCATGTCACCGGCGAATTTTCCTGCGGGGCCGGAGTTAGCATCTCTTTTTTAAAAGGGATCTGCCAAGAGCTGAATGTCCCCTTCATCGAACGGGTATCCAGCCAAAAAAGGGAATCGCTTGAATGTTACAGCTGCTCTAGGGAAAGGAGAAGGCTGATCTTCGATGCGGCAAAGGAAGCTGGGGCCAACACCATAGCCTTTGGGCACCACCGGGATGACAGCATCCAGACACTGCTGATGAATTTGCTGCATAAGGCTGAGTTTGCAGCGAACTTGCCGAAAGTCCCGATGCATGATTTTGGAGTGACCATCATCCGTCCTTTGATCTATGTTCCTGAAGCAGACTTGGGCGCCTTTGCCAAAATGTATGGATTTGCCAGGATCGTTTGCCAATGCCCTGTTGGCCAAAACTCTTTGAGAAGATCGACCCAACTGCTGATCGATCAGATAACCGAAGTATTCCCGAATGCCAGGGAAAACTTGGCCCAGGCTTCTTTTCAATATGGTTCGGATAAGGCCAGCAGGAAAAATGCTATCCCATCCAAAAATTAAAAGATTTTTTATTCAGAAAGTGCTAGGGTTTAGCTAAGAGACAATCTCTTAGGGAACCAATCTCTTATAGCGTTGGAGCGCATTGATGTATTTATCAGAGCTTCTTGCCGTTGTTTGCTATTTTATCATTCTGGTGATCATCGGTATTACCTCTTATCGGCGCCACCTATCGGCAACCGATTTTATTATTGGCAACCGTTCGCTGAACTATTGGTTGACCGCTATGGCAGCTCATGCCAGCGATATGAGCAGCTGGCTGTTCATGGGCTACCCGGCGGTGATCTTAACGGGTGGGCTGTTCAATGCCTGGTCGGCCATCGGCCTTCTGATCTTCATGTACTTGAACTGGCAGCTGATCGCTCCAAAAATCCGGGTCGCAACAGAACAATACAACAGTTTGACCTTCTCTTCATTTTTCGAGAGCAGGCTGGCAGATACGTCCGGGCTGATCCGGATCTTTACTGCCCTCATGTCTGTCGTCTTCTATACGATTTATATCTCATCGGGGCTTGTCGGGCTTGGGCTGCTTCTTGAGACGCTTTTCAATCTCCACTACGACCTAGGGATCTTGATCGGCATCCTGATCGTCGTGCCCTACGTCTTCACAGGCGGATACGTGACTCTGGCCTGGATTGATCTATTCCAAGGGATTTTCCTCATGTGCGTGATCATCTTCGTCCCTTTCTATCTTTTGCAGGGGGTTGGCGGATGGGCAGGGATCAACCAAGCGATCACGACACAGCATCTGACATCCGCCCTCTTTCCCGATTTCAGCTCAAAGACCTGGTTCCAGCTCTTTGGAATGACGGCAGGTTGGGGATTGGGATATTTTGGACAGCCCCATATCATCACGAAATTCATGGGGATCCGCAACATCCACGAGATCAACAAGTCAAAATGGATCGGAATGACCTGGATGCTCCTTTCCCTATCGGCTGCGACTTTGGTCGGGCTCATCGGGATTGCCTATTTTAAAGGGGGGCTGCAAGATCCTGAACAGGTCTTTATCGCCATGGTCAGGGACTCGTTTCCTCCGTTTTTCATCGGATTTATTTTGTGCGCTGTGCTGGCTGCGACCATTAACGCCATGAGTTCGCAGGTCCTCGTCCTCTCCTCCAACTTGACAGAGGATTTTTATAAAAGAATTTTTAGAAAAGATGCCTCCTCCGCTGAGCTCTTGCTCGTTTCCAGGCTAGGTGTCATTGCCGTGGCGCTAATCGCCTACTTGATCGCCTATGGCAAAATCAGCTCGATTTATTCGCTGGTGCTTTATGCCTGGTCTGGGTTAGGATCTTCTTTCGGACCTCTTCTTTTGCTTTCACTTTATTGGAAAAAAGTAAATAAATATGGGGCCTGGAGCGGCATTTTATCCGGGGGGATCATTGCCGGAGCCTGGCCTTACCTGAATAAATTTATTCCTGTGACGATTCCTTCGATGCTGCCGGGATTTTTGATCAGCCTTCTCCTGATCATCCTCATTTCTCTGGCAACGCGGGAAGAAGAAATCAAAACAGTTGAAAATTAGCAGTCCATAACAAAAGGTCTTGTTGTAATTTTCAAAGGGAGCTTTCACGCTGAAAATTACAACAAGACCTATCATGAAAAACCACTAGGAAGATCATTCATGACGCATAAACCTCGCATCTTACTGACTAACGACGACGGCATCGCTGCGCCCGGGCTCAAATCGCTGTGGGAAGCGCTTGTCGATATTGCCGACTTGGCGATCATCGCCCCTGCAACGGAAAAGTCGGCTGTCGGCTTAGGCATTACTCTGCGCGAGCCATTGCAAATCCATGCTGTGGAATGGGAAAGAGGAACTCCCGCTTGGAAGATCAGCGGAACGCCGGCCGACTGCGTTCGTTTGGGCTTAAGCGTAGTCCTCAAAGAAAAGCCTGATCTGATCGTCTCGGGGATCAACCGGGGATCGAATTCCGGACGCAATGTCCTTTACAGTGGAACGATCGGCGGGGTCATTGAAGGAATTCTGCGAAAAGTTCCCGGCATTGCCCTATCCTGTGTCGATTTTGACAATCCTGATTACAGCTTGCCTAAGCCGCACATCAGGGCCTTGGTCGAATATATCCTGGCCCATCCGCTAAGGGCTGGGACTCTACTGAACGTCAACTTCCCGTCAACTCCCAAAATTGAGGGAATTAAAATGGCGCGGCAAGGCAAAGGGTACTGGATCGAGGAGCCGTTAGAACGCCAACACCCTGAAGGGCATGTTTACTACTGGCTCGGAGGAAAGTGGAACGAGCATGAGGAGCACGAGGAGAGCGATGTTTTCTTGCTCGAAAAAGGTTACGCCGCTGCAGTTCCTATCCACGTCGATGAGCTGACCGATCTGGACCTGCTCAAAGCGCGAAAAGAGCACTTTGACGACGCTTTCTCAGGTGTTTAGAGGAAATTGCAAAACTTGGATTTCGCGAAATCGAAGTTTTGCAGTTGTCTCTTTAGAAAGACTTCTGCCGCACTCCAAGGCGTGTGTCCAAGCGGACTAACGCCTCCTGCTGGGCCTTCTCAACGATCTCCCGCCCGCCTTCAATCGCATAGACCCGCCGAAGCTGTTCTTTGAGCTGCTCGCTCAAAGCATAGTCTACTGTCAGATCGGAAATCAACTCATCACAGTGTTTCTGCTGATACTCTTTTGCCTGGATGATCAGCGTCGCATAGGCCTCAAAATCTTTCTTGAGGACAGGCTCTGCACGCAACAATTCTTCATGAGTTTCGATCTTTTCAAGATGCTGGATCAACTTGCGACTGAGCGCCTCTCCTTCCTTCTGGTAGTCTTCCAAGGATGAAGGGGAACATCCTACGCAGATTAAAAACAGGGTCAAATTAATCAATCGCTTCATTGATCTCCTGAGGAAAAGTTGGCAGAGGGTCTTAGAGCCTGTCTACAAACTTGGTTTTGGGCAACGCAAAAGCTCTCGCGGTTGAAATTTCCCGAGGGGAGCTATATTAATGCACTGCAGCCTCCTTGGAAAAATTTCAATCCCGAGGCTTTGGCGCAGCCGAAAATCCAATTTTTAAGACACGTTCGATATAATTTAAACAAAGGCAGTGTTCAAAGTCGAGCAACAAATTCAAGATCATTTACAGAATGCCAAAGGATCTGCTATGGGTAACATAGAATCGAGTTTTGGCTACGTCGGATTTTCTTCAAGTTATTTTGGTATAAGAATCTGTCGTTGAAATCAGGTTCTGTCGATTTTTCGGTTCTTTTAAGTCGATTTCAGCGACAGACTCTAAAGCGAGGGTGTTTTGAAGTGGTTTAGATATTTCAAGGACAGGACTTTAAGAGTCGACATCCTAACAATCTTCATGGTCCTCATTTTCTGCTCTTCTGCAATGATCATCATTTTCACCTACTCGCGGATGTCCAAATCGATCCTCGAATTTTCCAATAGCGTCATGGTCAAGTTCTGCGAAGTGGTCATCGATAGGACGGATGCAGTCTTTAGCTCAGCAGAAAATGAGGTCGAAGAAGCAAGCAGACTACTGATCAACGACGAGGATTTTTCTATCAACAATTCCATCCTCACTTCCTACCTGCTCCAGGTGATCAAGGACAACCCAAACTTCTATTCAGTCTACTATGGAAAGCCCGATGGCAGCATGCTTGCAGCGGCTACCTTGGCCCAAGGACGGCAGACCCATTATGTTTACACTCCTGCCAAACTGCTTCCTCCTAGCAGCATCTACATCGTTCGCTTCGTCGATCATTCTAATTCTTCGGCTCCTTCCGATACATGGTATTACAGAGACCAAGACTTTCAGCCCCTCGACCTTGAATCAAACCCTCAGCCGGCTTTCAACGTAACTACCCGCCCTTGGTATATTGGGGCAGTCGAAGCCAAGGGCCATATTTTTTGGACCCCGTTCTATACTTTTGACCTAACAGGGGAGCGGGGGACCACAGCATCGCAAGCCTTATATGATGCCAACGGCGAGCTCATCGGCGTTATCGGCGTCGACATCACACTGAGCCTCTTCTCCCATTTTCTCACAGAACAAAAAATCGAAGAAACGGGGAGGGCTTTTGTCCTCAATGCCTCAGGGCAGGTGATCATCCCCCAGAACATCCCATCTGCAGGGATCACAAAAGACGTGATCGCAGCAGCCTATAAGGAAGCTCCAAAAAATAAAAACACCTCCTTTACTTTCTCAAGCAACGATATCCGCTACGTGGCGTCGATCAACCGCTTCCCCGTCACCAAGACTTTTGATTGGACTATTCTCATTATCGTTCCCTTAAGCGAGTTCATGAGCGACCTCCTAAAAACGCAAAAAGATGTCGTCTTCATTTCCCTGGGAATTTTGCTATTCGCTTGCTTTCTCGTCGTCTATTTTTCTAAACGGATTTCAGGTCCTATTGTCGTTTTGGCCAATGAAACCGACAAGATCCGCCACCTTAATTTTGAAAGTGAAATCCGTATCCGGTCCAATATCCGCGAGATCAAGCTCATGGACCACTCCATCGCCGCAATGCGCGTTGCGATCCGCTCTTTTGGCCGCTACATCCCCAAAGAGATCGTGATGCAGCTTGTCGAAAAAGGAAAAGAGATCGCTATTGGAGGAGAAAAGAGAGAAACGACGGTTTTATTCTCAGATATTGAAGGATTTACGACGATTGCAGAGACGTATGACACTGAAAAATTGATGGTGTTACTATCTGAATATTTTGACGGAATGTCCAAAATTTTATTAAAAAACCAAGGCAATATCGATAAGTTCATCGGGGACGGGATCATGGCCCTCTGGGGAGCGCCGCGCCCCCTCCCCTTACAAGCCCAGCACGCCTGCACTGCAGCCCTCGAATGCCAAGCCCATCTGGCAAAGCTCAATCAGCGACTCGAAAAAGAGGGAAAGCCCGTCTTACGGACGCGGATCGGCATCGATACGGGAGAGACAATCGTGGGCAATGTCGGAACAGCGGAAAGGATGAACTATACGGCAATGGGAAATACGGTCAATACCGCAGCGCGGCTGCAAAATGCGAACAAACTTTACAACACCCAAATCCTCATTAGCGAAAGGGTCCAGGCAAAAATAGGCAGAGATTTTCTGACAAGGCCGCTTGATATCGTCGAGCTCAAAGGAAAAAAAATAAAAACGAAAATCTATGAGCTTGCAAACAAAGCTGATCCCGACCAAGTCGCCCTATGCACCCAGTTCACAGAGGCCTTTAACGCATTCCAAGCCGGCGATCTGGCTCAGGCTAAAGCCTTGTTCCTGCACATCTCACAGCAATTCCCTAACGATATGGCAACTCAAATTTACCTCAAAAAACTGAGCTAAAAAAAGTTTTCCATCGATAAAACCTATCCAGCTTCCTAGAGCTATTTATACAGGGAAAACAGAAATATCCTTGTGAAAAATCATCGATATCTTTAGATTATATACTTCGTTTACTAATGAATATCGGGCGCATAGCTCAGTTGGTAGAGCGCCTGTCTTACACACAGGTGGTCATAGGTTCGAGTCCTGTTGCGCCCAAGATCTGTAAAGTTAGTTGCGGGAGTAGTTCAATTGGTTAGAGCACCGCCCTGTCACGGCGGAAGTTGCGGGTTCGAGCCCCGTCTCCCGCGCATTCTTTAATGCGCCAATCCCTGTCTACAAATAAAATTTATAAAGAAATCTCTGTACAACAGGTCATCTGATCAGTATTTTGTGCTTAAATTCGACTTATTACAAGGAATCCTTCTATGCCTGTTGCACAATCTAATGTCAAAACTAGGCTTCACCACCTCTCCTCTTTTCTCTGGTTGGCCATTGGCTCATTCTTAGCAGCAGTCTCCATTCGCGTTTTCTTGGTTCCCAATCAATTGATCGACGGGGGTGTCGTCGGCGTTTCGCTGATCCTAGCTAGATTATATGGGGACAACTACCTTTCCTACGTCCTGGTCCTCCTCAACTTGCCTTTCATTTTCTTAGCCTACACCTACATCCGCAGAAGCTTTGTGATCCATATGCTGATCGCTGTGGTCCTGTTTGCCGGCTTCCTGATTGTTTTACAGAATGCGCCCCCTTTCCTTGCCGACCCGCTAGAAATTATCGTCTTTGGCGGCGCTATCCTTGGCGTTGGATGCGGCCTGATCATCCGTCATGGCGCATGCATCGACGGAACAGAAATCTTAGCGATCATCATCAACAGAAAAAAAGGGTTCACCGTCGGCCAAGTCGTTTTATTCATCAACGTCTTTATCTTTGGGGCCTATGGATGGATCTTTCAAGACTGGCATATCGCCCTCCGATCGTTGATGACCTATATCGTGGCATTTAAAATGATCGACTTGGTCATTGTCGGTCTTGACGAGCTCAAATCGGCGATCATTATCTCTTCTAAGCCCAAAGAACTGGGCAATGCGATCATGAATGAACTGGGCCTTGGCCTCACGGTCATGCATGGCAGAGGTGGCTTTTCCGGAGATACTAGAGAAATTCTCTTTGTTATCATTGAACGGTTAGACCTCTCCGAGCTCAAAGAGATTGTGCTGCGGGAGGACCCTGCAGCCTTTATGGCCATTGAAAACCTGCATGAGGTCGTTTACGGAAAGCAGGCGTTTGTCCCTTACAAGAAACGCCCTCGCAACAAACTATTGCCTAGACGAAAAAGCTAATCTCGACTTTGCAACTTTTAATGGATGCAGCATTCCGTCACAGGGGCTCCACCGGCAAGCTCCCAGAGGTAGGCCCCGTATTCGCTTTTCTCATATTGCTTAGCAAACTCTTTTAGGGCTAAAACATCGATAAAGCCCATCCGATAGGCAATTTCCTCAATGCAGGCTATCTTGATCCCTTGACGCATTTGGATCGTCTGCACATAGCTAGACGCTTGCTGCAGCGCTTCATGGGTCCCCGTGTCAAGCCAGGCAAATCCCCTTTCAAAGATCCGTAGGTGAAGGTCTCCCCGCTTCAAATAGGCCAGGTTGACGTCAGTGATTTCATACTCAGACCGGCTCGAGGGCTTTAAATTCCGCGCAATTTCGACCACGTCATGATCATAAAAATAAAGCCCGGTAACAGCATAACGGGAAGGTGGATTTTGAGGTTTTTCAATAATATTGGTCACCTTCATCTGCGCATCAAACTCGACGACTCCATATCTTTGAGGATCTTTGACCTCATATCCAAAAATGATTGCTCCGCTTTCCAAATTCTGACAGCTAGCTAGGACTTCGGGAAGCGCATATCCATAAAAAATGTTATCGCCTAAAACAAGAGCTACGTTCTCCTCTCCAATAAACTCCTCGGCAATCACAAAAGCTTGGGCAATCCCTTCAGGCTGATATTGGGGAAGGTAGGAAAAATGAAGGCCAAGTTGAGATCCATCGCCGAAAATCCGCTGGAAACGCGGAAGGTCCTCAGGCGTTGAAATAATAAGAATGTCCCGAATGCCCGCCTGCATCAACACAGACAAAGGGTAATAGATCATCGGCTTATCATAGACCGGCAGCATCTGCTTGCAGATGCCAAGGGTGACAGCATGCAAACGCGATCCTCGGCCGCCAGCAAGAATAATCCCCTTCATATTAACTCCTTTAAGAGACGGCAACGAATTTAAGATTCGTCAACAGCCGCTAAGATACAAACTCCACTTAATCCCCGATAATGCTCGCGGTAATCCAAACCATATCCGACGACGAAATGGTTGTCGATTTCAAAAAGGACATAATCGGGACGGTAAGCGACCTCGCGTTCGACTTTTTTGTTAAGAAGGACAAGCGACCTAAGACTCTTGGGATTTTTCTCCTTCAAAGAAGAGACGATGCGGGACAAGGTCTCACCGGAATCGAAGATATCGTCGACAACAAGAATATGCCGTCCCGCCACATCAACCTTCTCCAATCCACTTAAAAGCAACTCCCCCTTTTGCGTGCCTCGATGGCCATAACTGCTCGCTTTAACAAATTCAAGGGTGGAGGGCACCTGGATCTGCCGGATCAGATCGGCAACCAAGCAGATCGCTCCTTTCATAATAGCAACGATGATGAGCTCCTTTCCTGCATAATCACGATCGATCTGCCGGCCAATCTGAGCGACATGCTGCTGAATCTCACCGGGAGTAATAAGCTCTCGTAATTCGGTCATGTCGTTACTGGCAAAACGAAGTTACAACCATCCAAAATGAGCTGGTCAATATATGTAATTGTATACTCATGATTTAAGAAACGGCTGTCCTCAAACATATAGAGGTGGAAAGGGATCGTGGAATTGACACCGCCGATGTGAAATTCGCGCAAAGCCCGCTTCGCAACAGCAATTGCCTCTTCCCTGTCCTTTCCCTTAACGATCAATTTTGCGATCATCGAGTCGTAGTTCGGAGGAATCCGATAACCGGAATAACAGGCGCTGTCAATCCGGACGTGAGGACCTCCAGGCGGAATATAGTATTCCAATAAGCCGGGAGATGGCGCAAAATTATTTGCAGGATTTTCCGCGTTGATCCGGCACTGGATCACATGCCCTTTGAATTCGACATCCTTTTGCTTAAGCTTAAGCTTTTCTCCTCTTGCGATCCGGATTTGTTCTTTGACAAGGTCAATTCCTGTCAGTTCTTCTGTGACAGTATGCTCGACTTGGATCCGCGTATTCACTTCCATGAAGTAAAAATTACGCTCTTCGTCTAATAAGAATTCAACGGTACCCGCAGAGTGATAGTTGGCCGCTCTGGCAATAGCTACAGCAGCCTCCCCTACTTTTTTTCGCATAGAAGGCGTTAAGATCGGACTTGGGGCCTCTTCGATCAATTTTTGCCGTCTGCGCTGAATCGTGCAGTCCCTCTCACCTAAATAAAGATAATTGCCATGCTTATCTCCAAGGATCTGCACTTCAATATGGCGGGGATTGACGATCATCTTTTCAAGATAGACATCAGGATTGTTAAAACTGGCTTCAGCTTCTGCACGGGCAGCAGAGAACTGGCGGACGAATTCGTCCGTGTCATGAGCAATCCGGATCCCTTTGCCGCCGCCTCCTGCCGAAGCTTTAATGAACACAGGAAAACCGATCTTTTTTGCCTCGGCAAGGGCTTCCTTAACATCTTCTATAACCCCATCGGAGCCGGGGATCACAGGGCATTTCACACTCTTGGCCGTCGCTTTAGCTCTAGCCTTGTCTCCAAGTAACGCAATCGTCTCCGGCGATGGGCCGATAAAATTCACACCGCAGCTGTGGCAGATCGAAGCGAAATTCGCGTTTTCGCTTAAAAAACCATAGCCGGGATGCAATGCATCTGCGCCCGTAATTTCGCAAGCCGACAAAATATTGGAAGTTTTCAAATAGGATTTCTGAGAAGGAGGCTCTCCAATGCAAATCGCCTCATCTGCATGAAGAACGTGCAATGCCTCTGCATCCGCTTGAGAATACACAGCAACGGTCTGAATCCCCAAGTCGTGGCATGCACGGATAATTCTGACGGCGATCTCGCCTCGATTAGCAATAAGTACTTTTTGCATACGGTATCAAACAATCCTCAATATTTTCGATCCAAATTCGACGGGATGGGCGTTATCAACAAGGATTTCCGCAACAACACCGCTCATTCCGGCCTTGACCTCGTTCATCACTTTCATCGCTTCAATGATGCAAACAACTGTATTCTCATCGACGCGGTCGCCTAACTTGATAAAAGGGGGATCATCGGGCGATGAGGCTGAATAGTATGTACCGACCATCGGGGATTTCACATACCGTCCTTCTTTCTCTTCCTTCTTGCTGGAAGCCGCCTCCTCGTGCTGCACCCCTTTCGTGTGATGGGGCATTGTCGATGCTGAACGGTGCAACGTCTCTGCATCCCTCATCGGAGCAGGGTGAAAAACCGGAGGGTAAGCCACTGCAACAGGCTGTGCATGTTCTTCTTGCCGCTCAAGATGGACCTCGTATCCGGTTTTTTCTTTGATCGTCAGTTTTTTGATGCCCGCTTTCTCCATTGCAGCCATCAATTCTTTGATTTGCTTTAGATCCACACAATCTCTCCTAACGTTTATCTAAATTATACTCTTTGAACATATTCATTCGTCTGAGTATCGACCTTAATGATATCTCCCGACTCAACAAACATCGGGACCTCGACTTTGGCCCCAGTTTCTAAAACAGCAGTTTTTGTCGCATTGGCCACATGGGCTGCAGACTGACTTTCTTCAGTCTTAACAACCATCAACTCTAAGAACTGGGGAAGTTCCACTGAAAAAATCGAGTTCCCGTAGAACATCGCCTTAAGCTCTATCCCCTCTTTAAGGTAGTTCACTTTGTCCCCAATGATCTGAGCTGGGACAAGGACTTGCTCTAAATTGCCAATATCTAAAAACAGATACCCTTTTCCCTCAAGGTACAAATACTCAAGACGCTGCTCTGTCAACGAAACATCTTGAATCGGCTGATTCAATTTAAAGTTCTTCTCAATGACATCATCTGACATCAGGTCTTTCAGTTTTGTCTTGATAAAGGGAACACCCTTTGCCACAGTGACTTTGACACAAGACTCCACTCGATAGATCTTGCCATCTAAAGAAATCGTCATGCCGGGAGCTAATTGGTTAGTCGTTGTCATATTTCTATTCCTTTAACTAAAAGACTATTTACAAATTCAGTTTCCCATTCCAAAAATGGTCAAGGTCGAAAGAATCTCCTTTAGCTCATATAGAAAGGAAACCTTATAGTCGACATCAGTTGCTAAACCTATCGAGTTCAATCCCCTTCCTCGTCGCATGTGAACTGTTTTATAACCTAATTCGTGAGCGGGGGCCAAATCAACAGGAATCTTATCTCCGCAAACAAGAATTTCCTCCGGAGTATAGCCTAATTCATCCGCCAAAGCTTGGTAATGAACTTTTTTATTATTAACCTCAGAAACAATAATCTTACTAAAAATTCCTGAATCAATACCAGCTTTTTTCAGCTTTTCCAATTGTTGCAACTCGCGGCCAATTGTGACAATAGCAAGCCGATGGCTGCCGGAAAGCTCCTGTAAAACTTCAAGCGCACCCTCTAAGGGATCTATTGAAAAGTCAAGAGACTGATCCTCATAAACTTCTTTAAGGGCTATCGAATAAAAAGAAGGGTCCGCATCAAGAATTTCTAAAAATTCTGCAAGCGCAACTTTAGCGCTTTCTGCAACAAGGTCAAGCCTTTTCAATAATTGCAAAGCATCATCAAAATTAGGAATGACAAGCCCAGCACGAACCATCGACTTAAGAGCGTTCTCAAGTTTATGTGGAGTGACACACCTGGATGTATCAACTAATGTATCGTCTAAGTCAAAGATGATTAACAATTTTCATCAACTCTTGAGCTAATTTAGTGGAATTATGCCGGATCAGACTGCGTTTCATGAGATCCTTTTTAGGTGTCTCTTTCGCCTCTCCTAGCAATTGGGCCAAAATAACCCGGTCATCGTTCAAATCATTTTTAACAAGCTCTCCCTCTTCAGAGTAAACATCAATCAGCTCTTGGGGAGGGGTTTGATTATTGACTAAAATATAGTCAAAGATGTCATCGCCGACAAACCTCTTGATTTCCTCGAGATAGCTGCTAACAGAAAATCCTGTCGTCTGCCCTCTGCGATTCATTAAATTCACGACGAATGCCTTTTTTGCAGGGGAAGCGCGAAGCGCCTCGCTAACTCCTTCAACAAGCAAATTAGGGATAAGGGATGTGTGCAAGCCCCCGGGACCCATGACGATCATGTCTGCATTCATAATCTCATGAATTGCATGAGGATTCGCCTTAGCAAACGGCTCGAGATAAATGCTCTTATATCCTTGATCGATCTCTTGAGATAGATAGATCTCCTTTTCCCCCTCCAAAAGCTTTCGATTGTTCAAAAGCATCTTCAACCTAACTTGATGGGTGGTCACAGGGATCACTTTGCCTTCGATAAATAAGATCTTGCCCATCTCTTCAACAGCCTTTTCAAAGCTTCCCGTTAC
>CAZEYJ010000174.1:0-12164 GCA_964516795.1 uncultured bacterium | reverse complement strand
GTCGCATCGAGATAGTAATAGTACTCCTTGACATCCTCTCCATGATTGCCCTCTAGCGGAGTCAGCCCAAACATCCTTTCCTTCAAAATCAGATCTTTTCCATTCCATAGGGCAATCGAAAAAATCAGTGTCTGGTATTGGTCCGTCCACCCCGCAATGCCGTCTTCTCCCCACCGATACGCCTTAGAGCGTGCGAGATCATGGCTCACATAAGTCCAAGCGTTCCCATCGGGGCTGTAATCCTCCCTGACCGTTCCCCACTGCCTCTCTGAAACGTAAGCTCCCCACTTGCGCCATGGCGGAATTTTTTGGTCCAAACCCTCATAAATCCGGCTTGCTTCTTCGACATTCTGTTTGACTGACATATTAATGATGTTCCTTCACTTGTTTTTGAATAAAGGGGATGATTCCGCCTAGCACGACAAGCGCGGCTCCAATGAATGTCGCACTGCTGGGAATCTCTTGAAGAACAAACCAATCCAACGCGCCTGACATCACAACGGAAAAATAAAAGATCGGCGCTAAAACGCCCGGTCTTGCATAGCGATAAGCCTCTCCTCGAAACGACTGGTTGGCAATCGTCGCCAAACTCAATCCAAGCAAGTACCAATAAAACTTAGCATCGACATGGCATAGCGTATCGACTTGGAAATCGATCCCCTGATGAAACGGAGCGATAATGAAAAACACGACAAGACTGATCAAAGAACAGAAAAAGAAAAGGTAAAACAAATTCGTCTCCCTTCTTTCCGCTTGAGACTGCATCCCGAAAAAGACCTGCGATCCCGCCTGCCCTAAAGCGGCAATGATCCCGACGATCGTACGTTTGCCGATAATCTCATCATCAGGCCTTAAAATGAAAAGCACTCCGACAAAAGAAAGCAGCATGCCGAACATCGATTGTTTTTTCATCGAATGGCCCAGAAAAATCTTTTCGATGATCGGGATCAAAAGAGGAGCAGTGTTCTGCAAAACGGTGGCATTTAGCAACGACGTCTTAGTCAAATAGTAAAAAATGGCGTACTGGTAGATCAAAATGCAAACAACCCTTCCCATCTGCAAACGGAAATTGCCAAGATGAGAAAATCGAGGGATCCCAACCCTCCACAACACGTAAGGAAGGACCAAAAGAAGAGGAACAAAAAACCGGAGGAAGGTCAAAAAGAAGAAAGGGACCGATGCGCTTCCCAATTTGACAAATAAGCTGAAAAAGGAGAGCCCTACTGCAGAAAGCAGCATGTAAAAGATCCCCTTCCGGATATGGCTCGCCATCGGTTTGTCTCCTCAATGAGCACATAACAGATTGTGAATTGCCCTGCAAGAAGATGAAAAAACCTATCGAACATAGAGGGTGTTTAAAAATTCAGTTTCTGTTGATTTTTCGATTCTTTTGAGCCAACAACTCGACGACACCAAGTTCGTAGACAGTCTCTTAGTACCAGATAAAATTTTTTCTAAATTACACCCAAACAACCTGAAGAGTCAGGGATTAGGCTTTGCCAGCTTTCCTTCAATGATTTAAAGTTGGGTTTTTATAATTAATAAAAATTTAAAAACTGAAGACTTTTTATATAATAAATACTTTAAAACTAAATCGAAAAACTATTAAAAAAATCATAAAAATGATATAATAAATGCAGTTAAATAAATAATTAAAAAAAGGTTTTAACATGTGCTATTCAATCAGCAATTGCGATTCTTCATCAATAGAGCCAATCTATCCAATCGTCCTTTCTTCTGACAAAGGGAAAGAGGAAGCCGTTTCAGACGAGGTCTTAGAAAATCAAACTACCATTCCCCATCTTAATGAAGATGTCATCCGAATGATTTTCCAGTTTGCAACAAACAGTGGAAAAAATGGGGAAATCGTTTCCAAAATGCGACTTACCTGCCGAGCATGGCACGATGCCATTGATGACTATGTCCTGAAGCCTTGTTGGATAGCGATGATTCAAAACAGGATCAAAAATCCAACTCTTCGCGATTTAGTTGCCTTCGTCGACGTCAATGCCTGTTCAATTGACACCGATATCTTAATTAAGCTCTTTATTGAAAGTGTGATCAATTCAGCTTTGATCTCTTCTTCCGATGAAGCTGATGTTCTGGATAGGTTATCAAACAGAATTGAGCCGCTTAGGTCCAACTATTTCCATCGATTCTCCCATCTAACCCACGAGTTAAGAATCCGAGGCGCTCCGATTCCAAGCAAAAGCGCTGTTTTAGGATTTGAACGCTCCACTTATGAGAAAATGCAGCAAACGCTCGACTCTGCCGTTGAAACCATTTGGCCCCACATACGCCTCTGGATGAGCTTGCAGGAGATCAACTTGCAAGGGGAATCTCATGCTGCTAACGCTCAAGCCATCCGCAGATTGCTCGATAATCCTGCCAACGCACAAAAAATTGCTCGCGTTACCGAGTTACATCTATCTAGAAGGAATATCACAGCTCTTTTTCCTGAAATCGGCAAATTCACTCAGCTAAGCATTCTCAAGCTTTCTTCAAACAAACTGACAAGCCTGCCGAAGACAATCTGCAATCTTTCTCTGCTGACAGCGCTTGAACTGGATGACAATAAACTGAAAAGCTTGTCTTCAAAGATCGGCAGCCTCTTTCAGCTGAAAAAGCTTCATCTTTCTAAAAATGAACTGAGAATCTTACCTGCAACGATCGGTAATCTCGCCCAGCTCACAAGCCTTGATGTTTCTTCCAACTCGCTTGCGCAACTGCCTGAAACGATCGGTAATCTCGCCCAGCTCACAAGCCTTGATGTTTCTTCCAACTCCCTTGCGCAGCTGCCAGAAACGATCGGTAATCTCGCCCAGCTCACAAGCCTTAACGTTTCCTTCAATGCCTGGCTTGAACAGTTGCCTGCAACACTAGGCAACCTCTCTCGCTTAACAAGCATTGACTTGTCTCACAATTCCCTTACAAGCCTGCCTAAGGAAATCGGCAATCTTTTTCGGCTAAAAGACTTTAACCCTCTTGCTAACCCTCTCATATTCGTTTTGGATAAAAATTTTGATCGATTGTATTTTGTTGGATTTAATGAGAAAGTCGATCACCAGAAGATGATAAAACTACAGTCCGCCTGCTCAACCTATCAATGCGCCTCCCCACTTGCTTCCCTTTGCCAAGGGATCCTTCTAGGAAGCGACGATGCTATTCTTAGGGAGGAATTTAAAAATCTCCCGAATGAAATGCAAAAGCTCATTTATCAAAAATGGTCAGACGATTTTTCTTCCTGCTACTCTTCATGTGAAGCAGGAGAAGAGCTGCTCTTTGATGACCGAAAACTTTTCATAGAGACTGTCATTAATTCTCTGCCAATGAAATGGAATGCGCTCTCAGAAAAACAACGTCAAGAAATCTATGCCCAAGTAGCAATCTTAGCAGGACACCCGGAAGCAGATGCCCGGAAAAGAGAAGCCCTCGCGGAAGAAAACATCATTCGTTTCATTGATGCGATGGAATCCGTTATAAATTAATACAGCAAAAAAAATTTAAACCTGCCAATCTCTAGAAAAAGTGCAGGAGATCTTCCATGTCCTCAACCGGCATCCTTGTTGGCTGTGACAAACAGCAAGAATGGCTTCTGCCGTGGTGGTGGGAACATTACGCCGCACATAACGCTTTTCCCGTTGCTTTTGTTGATTTAGGAATGTCGGAAAATGGGCGCGCCTGGTGCCAAGACAAAGGGAAATGCTTCGAGCTGTCTCTGGAAAATTTTCCTAAAGACCTCCACATCCCTGAACACAACCAACAGCTCTGGGAAGCGCTGTACGGAAAGCATCTCTCCGATTACCGGCCCGCCTGGTTCAAAAAACCGCTAGCCCTCCTCAGCGCCCCCTTTTCATTGACGATCTGGCTCGATCTCGACTGTCAGGTCAATGCGGGGCTCGAGCCTCTTTTCAATGCGCTGACCTTCGGAGCGGAAATAGGCCTTGTCAGAGAACCGGAGCCCGTCCAGGACTACCTGCAAAAAAAAGGCGTTCTGCTTCCTGAAGAAGTCTATTATAACTCCGGCGTGATCCTCTTTCGCAAAGACGCCAAGATCTTAGAACTCTTTGCCGAAGAATGCTTACATCGCCACGCAGCCTATTTCGGCGATCAAAACGCCCTCTGCCGCGCTATTTTTAACCACCGCCCTGCCCTTGTCGAGCTTCCCCCGCTTTACAACTGGGTCAGGATCCTAGGCCCTAACCCCGACGCCCTGATCTACCACCACACAGGCAGCCTCGGCAAAGAGGATATCCTTAAAGTCATCAGAAAACGCCTCCGAGACGCCCAAAACAGTCCAAGATGACTTTGATAAGGAAAAATCTTTAATTAAGAGGAATTGGCTCACGTTGACATTATCTTTTCTTTTTCATTTTTCTCCAGTATAATCCCCAGCTGAAAGACCATGGAAACTAAAAAAAGAATTGTCATTATTGGAGGGGGGCCTGCCGGCATTTTCGCTGCGATCTCCGCAGCGGAGATGGCGCCGAACGCCCATGTCATCGTCTTGGAAAAGACGCGCCAGCTTCTTACCAAAGTGCGCATTTCCGGGGGAGGGCGGTGCAATGTCACCCACAACGCCTTTGACCCTAAGTTGCTCGTACAACACTACCCTAGGGGCAATAAGGAGCTTCTAGGCCCATTCCACCGCTTCCAGCCGCAAGACACAGTGGCCTGGTTCCTCAAGCAGAATGTCAAGCTCAAAACTGAAGAGGATGGGAGGATGTTCCCTACCAGCGATTCTTCTGAGACGATCGTCTCCTGTTTGCTCGCTCGGGCCCGGCAGCTCAATGTGGAGATCCGCCTTGAACAAAAAATTTCGGGGATCGAAAAACAGGAAGAGGGATTCCAAATTCGCTTTGATGAGGGAGAAGACCTGACATGCGATAAGCTCTTGATCGCAACGGGAAGCTCGCCCCAGGGCCATGCGATCATCCGCTCCTTAGGACATACGATCGTCCCTCCCGTCCCCTCCCTATTTACATTCAACGTCCCCTCTTCTCCCCTTCTTGATTTGTCTGGAATTGCCGTCCCCGATGCACTGATCTCGATCCCGGGAACACGATGGAAACAGCGCGGGCCTCTCCTTCTGACCCATTGGGGGTTCAGCGGACCGGCAGCCCTCAAACTATCGGCATGGGGAGCCCGAGAGCTCCATGCGTGCAACTACCGGGCCGACCTCGCCATCCAATGGATCCCCGGTCATTCTCTTGAGGAGCTGGAAAAAAGTCTCCTGCAGCTTAAAAAGCAAAAGCCCCAAAAGACAATTGAACAGGAGTCCCTTTTCAAACTTCCCCTCAACCTGTGGAAGCGGCTTACCCATTTGGCAGGCATTGCCGAACAGACGCCCCTATCCCGCGTTTCCAATACACATCTCAAAAAGCTGGCCCAGCTTTGCTCATCCCATGTGTTCAAGGTGGAAGGAAAAACGACCTACAAACAAGAGTTTGTGACGTGCGGCGGAGTGATGCTAAAAGAGATCGACTTTAAGAGGATGGAGAGCCGCCTTGTCAAAAACCTCCACTTTTCAGGAGAAGTCCTTGACGTCGATGGCGTGACGGGAGGGTTCAACTTCCAACATGCCTGGACTTCCGCGTGGATCGCCGGCCAAGCAATGGCTGAATGTTAAGAAACAGGCATTAGACTAACCAACGTAGGGTAATCCTTGACAAAGTCGGGAAAACTCGATGTCAGCGCCTCAAGGTTGACCATCTTCTTCTGATTATAGGCAACGTCGAATCCGTGATAAGCGTAGATAGCCCTTTCCATCCATTCGCAGATAGCTGAGCTTCCCCGCCAAAACGGCATCGCATGCCCCAATTCATGCGGAGCGGTTAATGATGTAAGACGACATAAACTCTCCTAAAATTTAGTTAATTATAGTTAAAAATAAGCTTATTATCAATATTAAATTAATTTTAAAATTTAACGATAACAAAAGCAGCAATTTGAGATTATAAGCTCAATTAACCAATCTATTAATAAACTAAACAATATGGATAATGACATTAAGAGAAGGAGATTCATTCCATGATCCACTCATTTGCTAACAAGCAGACGGAGGAGATATTTCACGGGATCCATGCACATGAGATCCATAAATCATTCCCCTCCAATACGTTAAAACTCATAGAAGGGCGGCTCGACCTCCTAAACGGAGCCGATAGCTATGAAAGCCTATGCCTGGTTCCCTCGATCCGCTCCGAGGTCGTCAGGGACGCCCACGGCAAATGCAGCCTCCCTGTCGAAGGGAGCTGGCGCCTCTGCTTCCGCTGGGGAAAAGAAGGTCCTTTTGATGTTGAACTTAAATCGTAAGGAACTAACGCTATGATCCCAAGCAACCGAAAACCCACCCATCCCGGGGTAATTTTAGATAGAGACTTCATGAAGCCGATGGGACTTAACGCTGCCCAGCTCGCTGAAAAGCTGGGAGGAAAATGGAGCGAGATCAAAATCGCCGCCATCATCGAAGGCAAAGAGGGCATATCGGAAAAATCAGCCCAAGACCTAGCGACATTTTTTGGAACGACCGCCGAATTCTGGAACGCGCTACAGCAACGCTACTTCCATTGGGCCAGGGTCAGGCGGGAGATCGATAAAGGCCCTCTCAAAAAAATGAAAAAAGCGCAATAGGACAGGCTTTAAAACGTAAACTGGAGTTGATCGGGAAGGACTTCGACCTTTCCGTTCTTCTTTTTCAAAGCAACGACCTTTTTGACTTTGTGCACAGCTAGGCGAACGCCGCGGGTCTGCGCGCCGCTCAAAGGGATCGTTTTCAGCGGGCATACGAGGGACTTCTCCTTCTGGCGCACACTGGTGATGAAATGCAGTTCTACGTTAGGGTCGGGATCTGTAGAAAAGTACTCAAGCTTCCAATTCTCATCGAGATAGCGGTAAGGTTTGTCGAGGATGAACTTGTCCACAATAAACCGCTTGGCCCAAGCCTGCCCCGTCTCTTTATGCTTGTAGACAACACTGATGACGGTCTTCTTATCCGCAACACCGACCCATAAGACATTTTCAACATACTGCTTCTCAGGGATATTCATCACATGGTAGCCCCCATCTTTATAGAGGACGAGGAGCTTGTCGAAATTCGTGCACTCGAGCCGCTCAGGGCCTGAGATTTTTGTTCCGATGAACCCTGAAGCGGGGTCGTAGCCGACTTTAACTTTTTTTGTCTCGATGGAGCGGCGGTCGATCTCCTCAATAGCCTTGATCCGGGTCTTCCGAGGAAATTCGGCGCCATACTTCTCGATCAGCTTCCTCAAATAGGCGATGGTGAACTTTTTGACATTTTTCAAGTCTTTTTCGACGCGGGCCAAAGCCTCTTTAAGCTCAGCGATCTCCTCTTGGTTCCGATCGATATCGAAGCGGGAGATCCTCCTGATCGGGATTTGCAAAAGCTTTTCCCTGTCGTCATGGGTAGGCGTTCTGAGGAGCTTCTTGACGTGGGGTTTAAGGGCTTCTTCGAGGGTCTCATGGATCCCTTCCAATGTCTTGACCGTTTCGATCTTCTTATAAAGGCGGTTCTCAATAAAAATCCTTTCCAGGCTCTTGTAGAAGATCTTCTCGAGCAGATTGTTCCGCTCGATCTCAAGCTCCCTTTTGAGGAAGGAGACGACCGTATCTGTATTGAAAGCGAGGATCTCGTTGACATCCGCTTCCCAAGGGAAATTGTCCTTGATGACAATGATCTGCGAGGTCAAGGCCACTTCACATTCGGTAAACCCATAAAGGGCATCCAAAATCTCCTCGGCATATTGCCCGCGGGGCAGCTTGATCTCAATTTCGACGTCTCTAGCTGTATAGTCATTGATCGCCTCGATCTTGATCTTCCCTTTTTTTGCTGCATCGTCGATCGAGCGGATCAAGCTTTCCGTCGTGGTACCATAACAGATCTCGCGGATGATCAGCGTCTTGGGATCTTTGATGTCGATCTTCGCACGCAGCTTGATCTTCCCTCTGCCTTTGTCATATTGGCTCTTGTCCATGATCCCGCCTGTAGGGAAATCAGGAAAGATCTTAAAAGGCTTTCCTTCGAGATAGGCGATCTGCGCTTCGAGGAGCTCGACAAAGTTGTGAGGAAAGATATGGGTGGCCATCCCCACGGCAATCCCGTCAGCGCCTTGCATTAGCAACAGGGGGATTTTGGCAGGAAGGGTTACAGGCTCGAGGTTTCTGCCATCATAGGAAGGGAGCGTTTCGGTGATGTCGGGATTAAACAGGGTCTCCTTAGCAAGCGGCGTCAGCCGGGTCTCAATATAACGGGCCGCAGCGGAGGGGTCTCCCGTATAAATATTGCCGAAGTTCCCCTGCCTGTCGAGGGTAAACCCCTTGTTGGCCAAGTTGACAAGCGCCTCATAGATGGGAGCATCTCCATGCGGATGCAGCTGCATCGTTTGCCCGACGACATTGGCGACTTTGTGCAACTTATCGTCACTGAGCTTCCGCAGGGTCTCGAGGATCCTTCTCTGAACGGGTTTTAAACCGTCGATCACATGGGGGATCGCCCGCTCGAGGATTACGTAGGAGGCATATTTGATGAAGTGGTCCTTCATCTGATGCTTGAGATCATCCATTTTCATTCACAAGGTTATGCATGATAAAGCTTTTACGCTCAGGGGTGTTTTTCCCCATGTAAAACTCCAATGTCGGTTTGACGTCCGAGAGGTTTTGGACCGTCACGGGGACAAGGCGGATCTCTTTTCCGATAAACTGTTTGAACTCATTTGGCGAGATCTCTCCAAGCCCTTTGAACCGGGTGATCTCAAGCCCTTTTTTCAGTTCCTTGGCAGCGGCATCCTTTTCCTCTTCAGAATAACAAAAGATCGTCTTTTCTTTGTTTCTGACCTTGAAAAGGGGTGTTTCTAAAATGTAGAGGTGCCCGCTGACAACAAGCCCTTCAAAGTAGGTTAAAAAGAAGGTGATCAACAGGTTGCGGATGTGCATCCCGTCCACATCGGCATCGGTTGCCAAAACGACCTTGTTGTAGCGCAAGTTGTTCAAATCCTCTTCGATATTCAGCGCCGACATCAAATTGTACATCTCTTCATTCTTATAGAGCTGGTCGAGCTTCATCCCGTGGACATTGACCGGTTTTCCCCTTAAGGAAAAGACCGCCTGCGACAAAGGATCGCGCGTCATGACGATCGAAGCGGAGGCCGACTCCCCTTCTGTGAGGAAGATCATCGACCTCTCTCCCTCTTTCGAGCCGTCTCCGTAGTGATGCTTCGAATCGCGCAATTTAGGGATTTTAAACGAGATCTTCTTCTGCTTCTCCTTGGCTTCTTTTTTGACGGCGGCAAGGTCTTTGCGCAGCTTTTCATTGAACAAGATCCTATCAATGATCTTCTTGCCGATCTCCGGATTCTTATAGAGAAGGTTTTGCACCGCATCTTTGATCTCGACGATCAAAGGGGCGCGGATCTCATTGTTCGACAGCTTGTTCTTTGTTTGCGACTCGAAAACAGGGTCTTTGACTTTGACAAGGATCGTTCCGACAATCCCCTCGCGCACGTCAACTCCCTGGAAGCTTTTTTTCGCAAACTCGTTAATCCCTTTCAAAATCCCTTCGCGGAAAGCAGAAAGGTGGGTCCCTCCGTCCTGAGTGTACTGCCCGTTGACAAAAGAAAAATAATTCTCTCCATAGCTGGAGGCATGGAGGAAGGCAAATTCGACATGTTTTCCCCGCCAGTGGAGCGGCTCATAGAGGCGGTCTTCTTTGACCTCCTCGTTCAATAAGTCAAGAAGCCCATTTTCAGACTGGATGATCTCCTTGTTGAACAAAAGGGTCAGCCCGGTATTGAGATAAGCGTAGTGCCAAAGGCGTTTGAGGATCAGTTCTTTTTGGAAAGAGAACTTCTTAAAAATTTCTGGATCGGGAACAAACTCGACATATGTCCCATTCTCTTCCTTGGTCTTTCCTTTCTTTTTATCTTTGAGGACTCCTTTGGAAAAGCGGGCCTCGACAAACTCTCCGTCCCGATAGCTTCTGACGAGAAAATGAGAGGAGAGCGCATTGACCGCTTTAGTGCCGACCCCATTCAATCCCACTGAAAATTGGAAGACGTCATCGTTGTATTTGGCGCCTGTATTGATCTGGCTGACGCATTCGATCACTTTGCCAAGCGGGATCCCCCGGCCCCAATCGCGCACGGAGACCGTTGAGCTCTTTTCATCCAAATCAATGGCGATCTTATTCCCATTGTGCATGATGAACTCATCGATCGAATTATCGATCACCTCTTTGAGCATCACGTAGATCCCGTCATTGGCATGGGAGCCGTCGCCGAGGCGGCCAATGTACATGCCGGAGCGGAGCCTGATATGGGACAAGGCGTCGAGGGTCTTAACAGCGCTTTCGTCGTATTTTTTAGCCATAGTGACTATCTAACAGTTTCTTTTTTACAGACAACGCATCGGTGCAGTCCAAAAATTCTTCATACATCCGTTGCAGCTTCTCATCGCGCAAAGCGCTTTGCTTGAGATAATTCTGGGCCGCGGAAAGGTCTTGCCTTTCCGTTGCTTCCTCTAGAAGCCGCTGGTCCGCCGCTTGCTGCTTCTCCAATTCCTGTATCTGCTTTTCCAGGTTTTTGACTTTGTTTTCAAGAGGTTTGATTTCAGCCTGCAGGGCCATCCTCTCTTCATGTCTCTTTTTTTTATCAGCCTGAGAGGTTTCAGGATCTTTCTTTTTTTCTTCAACTCCCCCTTCCTCTTCCCAGCCGATCTTCTCGAGAAAATCCTGATAACTGCCTAAGACAACATCCTGATGGCCGCGGTGGCAGACCACCAGCTTGTCCAGCTGCAGGCGGTTAAGGATCAGCTCGCTGTGGGTGACGATCACGACCGCTCCTTCAAACTCTTCAAGAGCATCGATCAGCGCTTCGATCGATTCGATATCGAGATGGTGGGTCGGCTCGTCGAGCAGCAGTAAGTTGCACGGCTTTGCCAGGATCTGGCCGAGCAAAACGCGGCTCCTCTCTCCTCCCGACAGGACGCTGATTTTCTTTTTCGATCTATCTTGGCTAAACATCATCAGGCCGCAAATCCTTTTGACCTCAGAAAAACTGAGCAACGGATTAGCCGCCCCGATCTCCTCTTCGATCGTCGCCGACTCATTCAACCGCTGGATGTGGGTCTGCCCAAAATAACCGATCGCAGCTTGGTCGGACAGGACGATCTCACCTGTTTGCGGCGCAAGCTCAGAAGCGATCAACTTGAGCAGCGTCGATTTTCCATATCCGTTTTTTCCGATGATCCCCATCCTCTCTCCCCGTTCGATCGCAAACGAGATCGGCCGGATCACCGGCGTATCGGGGCGATACCCAAAACTGATCTCTTTCGACTCCCACACCTTCCTTCCAGAAAAAGGCTTTTCGGGAAAATGGAAATTCAAATTGTGCAGCGCCTTGAGCTGCTCTAAGGCGGGAATCCTGTCGAGCATCTTCTGTTTGGACTGCGCCTGGGCGGCTTTGCTCGCCTTCGCGCCAAACCGCTCGACAAAACTTTGCAAGTGCTCCCTCTTTTTCTCGAGGTTGATCCGCGTCTTCTCGTGGATCTCCTCCTCTTGCACAAGCTGGCTGAAAAATTGGACGCTGCCCCCTTTCACCTTCTTCACCTTGTGGCGATGGATGCCCAGCGTATGCGTCGACACACTGTCCATGAACTCCCGATCGTGGGAGATCAAGACCAGCTCCCCTTTCCATCGCCTTAAAAACTGCTGCAGAAAGCGGATCGACAAGATATCGAGGTAGTTCGTCGGCTCGTCCAAAAGAAGGCAGTCCGGCTCTGAAAGGAGCACCTTGGCCAAATGCAAGCGCAAATGGTATCCGCCCGACAACTGAAGGGGCGAAACCTCCAAATTTTCTTCACTGAACCCCAATCCGAACAAAATTTTTTCTGCCAGATAAAGGCTGTCGCGCTCTTCCGGTTTGAGCCCAAGGGCCGCCTCTTCGATCACGGTCGGGCGGGAAAACCGGATATGCTGGTCCAAATAGCCTAGCCGGTAGCCTTTCGATAACGAGATCGATCCCTTATCGGGAATCTCTTGCCCCACAAGAAGGCGGAACAGGGTTGTTTTTCCTGAGCCGTTCCTGCCGACAAGGCCGCATCTTTCTCCTGGACCAATGGAAAAGCTCACCTTCTCAAGAAGGGTCTCGCCG
>CAZEYJ010000173.1:0-8668 GCA_964516795.1 uncultured bacterium | reverse complement strand
TGGGGCGCGTCAGGAGATGGTCGAGCCCTTTGTGCAGCCCTTGCGTTCCGATGATCTGAGAAGCCCCCAGCGTGGCGACAAGCGGCAGGATGGGCCGCTGCGACGTATGGAAAAGGATCACATCGGTGATCTGTTGTTTTTTGAGCTTCTTATAGAGAGGAAAAAGGGAGAAAAAAACAGGATCGGCAATCGTAAAAATTTCGTCGAGATGCCTGTTGTGTTCTAAGATCTCTTTGCCGATCGGGCTTGTTAGGACCCCGATGTAGGAGGTGGGATACGTTTCTCTCAGCGCCTTGATCGCCGGAGTCCCCCAAAGCGTATCGCCAAGCCCCGTTGTCGAAACGATCAGGAACTTTCTTTGGTTGACGCTCAAATTAGGCTTTTTAGGCCTTAGCGTGCGGACTGCGTGGGAGATCAACGTGTTCTTCATGAGGAGCGGCCGATAAATTCCTGATAAGATGTGACAGGGATCTGCTCCGGCTTGAGATCGCTTAAAGCCTGAAGGAGGAGCTGGGAGATCTGCAAATTCGTGATCAGGGGAATGTGGTGGTCGATCGCAAGGCGGCGGATCGTAAAACCATCGGTCTGGACGTGGGAGCTTGTCCCCGTCGGGATGTTGATGATCAGATCGACCTGCCGCTGCGTCAGCAAAGTCGAGACATTCGGTTCGATCTTTTCGCTCGCCTTATACACGCAGCGGGAGGCCACCCCATGCCGAGAGAGAAAGTCGTGCGTCCCTTCCGTTGCGTAGAGGTCCCACCCCTTTTCTTCGAGATGGCGGAGCGCCTCGAGCAACTTGATCTTTTTCTCCCCCCCGATGCTCACCAGCATCTTTTTGCGCCGGACCCCCTGGTCTGTCGCCATCCAGGAATTCAAGAACGCCTCCAGGAAATCGCTCCCTAGGCAGGCCACCTCTCCCGTCGAGGCCATCTCTACATGGGCAACCGGGTTGGCCCCTTTGAGGCGATGATAGGAGAATTGGGGCGTTTTGACCCCGACATAGTCCAGTTCGAGCGTCTCATGCGGGACCGGTTCGTATTTTCCCATGATCGCCCGCGTCGCAATATCGATAAAATGATGACCCGTCACTTTTGAGACAAAAGGAAAAGAGCGGGAAGCCCGCACATTGCATTCGATCACCTGAAGGGCATTGTTCTTAGCAATGAACTGGATGTTGAAAGGGCCCGTCAGCTTCAGCGCCTGGACAATCGCCCGCGTGATTTTTTTCGCCCGCCTGATCGTCTCCAAGTAAAGCCGCTGCGGCGGGATCACCACAGTCGCATCCCCTGAGTGGACCCCTGCGTTTTCTACATGCTCCGTGATCGCATCGATCACCACTTGGCCTTTAAGCGCCACCCCGTCGACCTCGAGCTCTTTAGCATCGGTGATGAACTGAGAGATCACAACAGGATGGTCGGGAGAGACGAGCGCCGCCTCGCTCAATAACCGCTGCATCTGCTGCTCCGAGGAGACCACATTCATCGCCGAGCCCGAAAGGACATAGGAAGGGCGGATCAGAAGAGGAAACCCCACTTTTTTCGCAAATGCCTTAGCGCTCTGCAAGCTTGTCACCGCTTGCCACCCAGGCTGGTCGATGTGGAGCCGGTGGAGCAGAGAAGAGAACTGGTTCCGGTCTTCCGCCTTGTCGATCGATTCGGCCGGCGTCCCTAAGATCGGATAGCCCGACTTGCTCAGTTTCAAAGCCAAATTATTGGCGATCTGTCCGCCGACAGAGACGATAAATCCCTTTGTCCTTTCAAAATCGGCGATATCCTGGACCCTCTCCAGCGACAGCTCTTCAAAGTAGAGCCGGTCCGACTCGTCGTAATCGGTCGAAACCGTCTCCGGGTTCGAGTTGATGATGATCGTTGTCTCTCCCAGCCTCCTCAATGAGCGGCACGTATTGACCGCGCACCAGTCGAACTCCACCGACGACCCGATGCAATAAGGCCCCGACCCCAAGACGATGACCGGTCGTTTTTCAGAAGGAGTGATATCATTGACATGGCCGTGATAGGTCACATAGAGATAGTTGGTCTGCGCGTCGAATTCTCCCGCCAGCGTATCGATCTGCTTGATCACAGGAAGGACGCGGTGTTTTTTGCGCAGCGCGCGGATCTTGGCCTCCGATGTTTTTTTGAGCTTCGCCAGCGTGCAATCGGAAAATCCCGCCCTTTTCGCCTCGCTTAAGCGTTCGGCGTTCAGCGGTTTTTGCTTCAGCCGTTTTTCGATCTCCGCAATCTCCTGGACCTGCGACAAGAACCAGAGATCGATTTGCGACAGCCGGTGCGCCTCTTGCAGCGAGCCCCCCTTCAAGAAGAACTGATAGAGGGCAAACAGCCGCCTGTCTGTCGCATGCTTGATCTCCTGCTTCAGATCGGCGATCTTGTGTGGATAATCGGAAAGCCCGCTCGCTCCGATATTGAGCATCCTGACAGCCTTTTGCAGCGCCTCGGGGAACGTCCTCCCGATCGCCATCACCTCTCCGACACTTTTCATCTCCGTCCCAATTTGCCGGTCTGCCGAGCGGAGCTTGTGGATGTCCCAGCGCGGGATTTTCACCGTCAGGTAGTCTAAAGCCGGCTCAAAAAATGCAGACGTCTTTTGCGTGACCGCATTTTTGATATGGCTTAAAGAAATTCCCAAACTCAGCTTGGCCGCGACAAAAGCCAAGGGATAACCCGTCGCCTTCGAAGCAAGGGCAGAAGAGCGGGAGAGGCGCGCATTCATTTCGATCACCCGGTAATCCCCATTTGCCGGATTGAGGGCGAATTGGATGTTGCACTCCCCAACGATCTGAAAATGACGCGCCGCCCTGATCGCCATTTCCCGGAAAGCGTGATATTCCCGGTTCGTGAGCGTCTGCGAAGGAGCCACGACAATGCTCTCTCCCGTATGGATCCCCATCGGGTCCATGTTTTCCATGTTGCAGATCGTCAGCGCATTGTCGGCCGCATCGCGGATGATCTCATATTCAAATTCCTTCCATCCCAGCAGATACTCTTCAATGAGGATTTGAGGCGCGCCGCTCAGCGCTTCCGTCGCCTTCAGCCGCAGCTCCTCCTCATTTTGGACTTTCCCCGAGCCAAGCCCTCCCAGAGAAAACCCTGAGCGGAGCATCAACGGATAGCCGATCTTCTTGGCCGCAGCCAGCGCCTCCTTGATCGAGCGGACAGCAAAGCTCTGAGGCGATTGGATCCCGATCTTGGCCAAATTCTTCTTAAATAAATCCCTATCCTCCGTTAAACGGATCGAAGCGATCGAAGTCCCCAAGACAGCCACTTTATATTTTTTGAGCACCCCCGCCTCATCGAGCTTGATCCCCAAATTCAGCGCCGTCTGCCCCCCAAACCCCAGCAAAATCCCATCAGGTTTTTCTTTAGCGATCACCCGCGATACCGCATCCAGATTGAGCGGCGTCAGATAGACCACATCCGCTTCAGACGGATCAGTTTGGACCGTCGCAATGTTCGGATTGATCAACACCGTGCGGATGTTCTCTTCTTTAAGCGTCTTGATCGCCTGCGTTCCCGAATAGTCAAATTCCCCCGCTTGCCCGATCTTCAATCCCCCGGAACCTAAGATGAGAATTTTTTTCATAGCTGCCTGTAAAAGTGTTCAAAGAGCCATAGCGTATCAGTCGGCCCCGGGCACGCTTCCGGATGAAATTGTACCGCGGAAAACGGCAGCGACTTATGGCGGATCCCCTCGACAGAGCCATCGTTGAGATTGCGGAAAGTCACTTTCCAATCTTTAGGAAGCGTCTTTTCCGTAATCGCATAGCCATGGTTTTGCGATGTGAGATAGCACCGCCCATCCTCAAGCGACTGGCAAGGCTGGTTCTGTCCCCGATGCCCGTACGGCAGCTTGTGCGTCTTCGCTCCGATGCTCAGCGCCAGCAGCTGCGCTCCCAGGCAGATCCCAAACACCGGCTTGCCCCTCTCCAACGCTTTGGCAATATGTCCCACCGTCTGCTTACAGACGACAGGATCTCCCGGCCCGTTCGAAATGAACAGCCCGTCATAATCCTCCCCCGTAAAATCATACGTTGCCGGAACCCTCTTGATCTCCATCGGAAATTGCAGCAGCGACCGCAAAATATTTTCCTTCATGCCGCAATCGATGGCCACAACCTTCTTCTTTCCTCCCCCATAAACTTGAGGCTTCCCAATCGTGACCCCCGCCACCAGATCGCTCTTATTCGGGTCCACAAAGCTTCTCGGCTTCTTTTTCTCCGTCGTGACCACTCCAAGCGCAGCCCCCTGGGTCCTCAGCGTCTTGGTCAGCGCCCGCGTATCGACCCCCGTCAAAAAGGGAACGCCCTGCTTCTGAAGCCACTGTGCCAGCGATAATTCTGCTTGATAATGCGACGTGTGACACGTCAATGAACCGACGATCACCCCTTTGGCATGAATCCGGCCCGATTCCCACAACACCCCGTCAGGGACGCCATAGTTGCCGATCAAAGGAAAAGTGAACGTTAAGATTTGTCCTGCGTAAGAAGGGTCTGTCAGCGACTCCACGTATCCGGTCATTCCCGTTGCAAAAACGACCTCGCCATGCCAATCAGTTGTCTGCCAAGTAGGGGCCATCCCCTCGAACACCTCTCCCGATTGCAACACCAGACGCGCAGGAACCATAGACTCCTATTTCTGTCGCAGAAAATATTCACGGAGTATATCGTCAATGCCATTCCATTTCAAATACAATCTTTTCCTCACCCCCAAACACTCCAGGCTCCACAACTCTCCCGTAATGAGTGAAACACATGAAAAAAATCGAGGAAGGTGGAGGCATAGCAACTGCCTTTTAGCATAACGTGAAATATTGAACTGCTATCATCAAAAGTGTTTCTTGAATTGCGGCTGCGCACTATTTTTTTGTAAGAAAAACATGCTGATATTTCTTACATATAGATCTGTAAAATATTGATTGTAAGTGTGCTGTGGGTTTGAATGTCAAAGAGAAGGAAAAACGCCGCTTGCTAAATTAATCTTCACTGGAAAGCTTTTTTCTCTCTAGATACCATATCTCCAAAATTGAACTTTGGAGATGTCCTATGGTAGCTGGAGCGCGAAGCTTAACGTTTAATGATTTTAAACCGGTAAACGATTGGGTCGAAGAAAGAGAATCTGGTGAGGTTTATGATAATGGATGCCCAATGTATATCATAGATCAAAGTACCGGAAAGCGCTATCTCAATAGCTCAGAGAAGGGCATCCGCTTTAATTGCATTGTGCTTTCCTTATTGGGGGTACCCATTTGTCACACCATTTCCATGGTTGGACATACCGCTTATCGCATTGGTAAGATAGTCACAGGAGCTCACTTTTGGATAACGAAAGAAAACGAAAGAGACTATTCATTGAAAGAAAGAGGATTAGAAGCAATGGAAGATCTCGTAAAAATCGTCAGCGCTCCTTTTGTCCTTTGCGCTTTGGAAGCTTCTGCAATTTATGGCCTTTTCCGTCCCTTTGACGGAAGAAAGCTCTATGCAAGCTTCGAACGATTTGCTTTCTATGATCGATTCTTTTTGGCGCCTTGCTTCCAACCAGACCCTTCTTGCCACCTTTTTGGAGGCAATTTAAGAACGAGAGACGCTTTATAGCGCTCTCTAGAAAAGCTCCATCGGTTTTTTCATTTATTCTAAAGCAAGGGGTTTTTTCATCAAGAAATTAAGATTAATTTAAAAATAACTGATCAATTTAAATTTAATCATTTAGTTGACTGAAAGTTTGATCGCGGAATAATCTGCCTTTTTTTTCAAACCAAGGAGGTTTTATGGCTACACCAGCAGCAGGAGCTAGAGCTCCAGTTTCTCAAACAACACCAACTCCACCACCAACTCCCATAACAAATCAATTGAGGACGCAGTTAGATGGTAGGTTAACTGACCCAGTTGTTGGCGGGTTGATTAATGTTCTGCAATCAATGGAACAAGATCGTGCGAATTTAAATCAGCAAATAGTTAGTCTTAATGCACGAGTTGGACAATTAAGGCATAGCTGTGAAACCTGCTGTTTGACTAGGCTGCTTTGCAGCATGGGATGCTGTACTAGCCCAGTCCCTGTCAGTCTTGCCGTAACGCATGAAGTAACCAACCAGCAACCAATAAACCAATAGAGGGATAAAAATGTCTTCAGGTATAAGTACAAATCTCCCTTTAACAGGCCAAAATCAGAATCAGGCTCGGCAATGTACCAAGGGCAACAGATGGCAAAACTCACATCACCTCCTATGGAAGAAAAAACAACAATCGTCTTTAGACCACCGGCTGCAATCCATCGAAGGGGTAATTGGATACTTAGACCAAAGCATCAAAATGGGGAAGGAGCCAAAAGACTTAACACCAATCATGCTCTTCTTAGCGAAAGAAATAAAAACTATACGCGATACACAATTGAGGAAAGTGGAGAAATAGCAGCTGCGGTCTATCGTTTTTTGTAAGAAAAACCCACCAATATTTCTTACATTGTGACCTGATCCCCAAAAATAGGTTTTCATTCGATGATGGAAAATTTGATGATATCTGTCATTTCAGATCTGTTATGTTTTTTCTCAATATTGCCGATTGCTTTAACTTGGTTCCCCCTTGAATGAGCTGTGATGGCTTCTTGATATTGGTTTTCGGCAAGTTTTAGGTAAACACTTTTATTTTGCCCATCTGTCATATCAACAATTTTCACTTCTCCAAGAGCGTTTAATCGATCTTTATCGAGACCAACCACATATCCCACAATTTCCGCACCTTCTTCCGGTGTGTTAGTTCTTAAAAAATGGCCGGCTTCTTGAAGGACTTCGGCAACATCTTTTCTAATTGTAATCGAAGTCAGCTCATTTGAGGGACTTGGCCTTGCAGGTGACCAACTGAATCCGAAACTCACTTCCGGTGAATTTGCGCTGGTGACAATATCTGCTAACGCTTCGCAAAAATTTGAGCTAATTCCTTGTTTTACAGCATTTTTAAAATATTCGGTATCCCCGCGATTAGCTGCTACAATAGATTTTTTCAATATTTCTACTAGCTGGGACATGACTTTGCGAGCAAAGGGGACGTCCTCATCATAATTTTCAGAATTTGTGTTGGTGATCAAGGCAGGAGTGATCGGGGAATGTATTTTAAAAACAAAGCTCCCTTGTTCCGTATGGCCAAGCTCTAAACTATCAATATACTGTTGCACCTGTTTGGGATAACGCGATCGATAATAAGGTTTGGGCTCAATAAGAGAATTAGCGGTTGCAACTAGCATGTCTAAAGATCGATCCATCACCTTAGCGGCATTTGCAAATTTAACATGATCGCCCTTGGCATGATGGAGTGTGATACGTAGCTTATCGCTACAAAAGTCTTTGAGGTCCGCTACGATACTTTCATGCGGTCGACCTTCAGTTACATGAAGAGTTTCAATGAATTCTGCCATACGCAAATCGTAGTCTTTAAGACTGGTATCAAGCGGCAATAAAATTTGGATGTCATCAAATTTAGACGAGGAATTTACCCATATATTGGCCAGATCATCTATGAAATCAACGAGTTTCCAATTTTTGCCTTTTAAGTATTGTTGGCAATGTAATGGCAAAACGTCTTGTAGTAAATAAGAGAACTGACTTTTCATACGCACTGAATACTCCTTCCAACATTTTCCATTAGTTCCTGTAAAGAAGGTACATTAAAAATTTGGTGTTTGGGTATTTGTACCGTGACGGAATGGCTATTCTCCTTGGGGAGAGCTCCTTTTAAGCTCATCCAATATCCGCATTTCATCACAGAAAGGCATTCTTCGCTATGATTTAACCATGAAGTAGGATCATCTGCGGGCACAAGAACGCAAATCAACACTCTGGGAATGAGTACTTTGGGATCTCTCAAATCATTATAATTTTTGATGGTCAAAGGAAAGTGAATATTTCCATTTTGGATAACATCTTGTGCGGTACACTTCAATTGTGCCTCAAGGCGAGGAGAGCGTACATAGGTATTGCTGGAGTTGCTTAAGAATTGGACATCGATACTATCATCATCGACTAAAGGTCGTGATACGCTGTATCCCGCCACCGATGCAATTGCTTGTACATATGCAACACTGAATTCTTCTTTTCTTTTATTGATATCCATAGTCGGAATTCATGAACTTGTAGAATGGTCAACATGCTAGCTGTTAATGGACTTATGAGCAATTCCTTTTGCCTACGAACTTGGGCCTTTTCAACTTTGTGGTAAATTGGCAAACTCGGCAACAGTTTTTAAAATGGTTGGAGAAATTAGTGCATGAAATGGGCTCGCTTTTCCCTCTTATTATTTCTTGTTCCTTGTCTGATTTATGCTTCTTATGATTCAAAAGATTATAAGAAAGACCTAGATAACATTTCTACTCAATTGGAGCAACACGAGGAGTTTGTTCAGCGATTTAACAAGCTTAAATCAGAGGAAAAGGGGCAAAATATTGGTCTAGTGAGAGAGTCGATTGCTTGTTGTCAGTGGGCAATTGGTTATTGCGATCACATTTTAAAAAAAATTGCCGAAAAATCTAACAAGGAAAAAAAGTATTGGAAAGAAGAAAGGGCTCAGGCAGAGCAGGTCAAGAAGAGCATCTATGTGGAAATCGACTATCTGCAGGCATTGATCAGTAAAACGCTTGAAGAAATTGCTTTGATAGAGGCGATGCCC
>CAZEYJ010000172.1:0-12777 GCA_964516795.1 uncultured bacterium | reverse complement strand
TCCTCAGGAAACTGAGGCTTTTTTGCATCTTTTTTCTGGGGCTCTGTTGCGGTTGGCAAATCAGACGATCGTTGAAAATAGGGCAGTCAAATCAAGCGGTTGTTATCGCTTTTTCAGCTACCCAGTAAATCAGGGACGACTAGTTAAGAGAGTCGGTAGCAATGTCGCGTTCTCTTTAAGGATCGCCCAATAGACGGCGCAGCCTAAGATTTCAGGGCGCAGAGAATCGAATTTGGCTAAGATGGCAAACGTTCCATTAAAATGTCCATGCTTGGCAGTCGCGATCAACATCTTTTCCATCAAATAAGAGGGAAACGACCTGCCTGCAAAAAGAGAGTCGGCCAGATCCAAATTCCCCTCTTTTAACGCAGTTTCCCATTCTTTAAAGGTAACGTATGACTGTTCGATGTGTTGCATATGCTGCTTTGTTGAATAGTCTTGAGCATTGTCGACGGGGCTCTCGCAGTCGGGGCAGTTGGGGTTGTTGTTGTGGAATGTGTCTTCTAAACAACGGCCGTGGTAAATGTGATAGACGATTGTGAGAGGATGGGAAGAGGGGTTTTGCTTCAGAGACCAGAGATGGCCATAGGCTTGCTTGTTTGCGGGAATTGGCTCTTTGCAGATTGTGCAGGTCGCTTGGAAGGGAGGTGTGATCGGTTCAAAACGGATCGGGGAAGCACTCGCCATTGAAAAACCTCTTTGAAAAAAAAGATTCGCTTAGTATTTTCCACTCAGGCTCGTTATCGAGTTCAAGCAGGAGCAACAAGATGCCAAATCTGATCAATCCATTCAACGCTTTGCGCTCTCTTCGCGACGACAAGAAGCGCTATTACTATTCGCTGCCTGCTTTTGAAGAGGAAACGAAGATTAAAATTGGACGTCTTCCCGTCTCGATCCGGATCATGCTTGAATCCCTTTTGCGCCATTGCGACGGAAGCAAGGTGACAAAAGAAGATGTGCTCCGACTTGCCGGGTGGAAACCCAAAGAGAGCCCAGGCGGCGATGTTCCTTTTGTCGTCTCCCGCGTCATTTTACAAGATTTTACAGGGGTCCCTTTGCTCGTTGATCTGGCGGTCATGCGCGATGCGGTCGCCGAGCAGGGCTATGATGCGGCGATGATCGAGCCTCTCGTCCCTGTTGACCTTGTCGTCGACCACTCGGTCCAGGTCGATCGTTCTGGAACAGAAGATGCTTTTTTGTTCAACCTGCGTACCGAGTTTCATCGGAACCATGAGCGCTACTCATTTTTAAAATGGGGACAGGGGGCGTTTAAGACGTTCCAAGTCGTTCCCCCGGGAATTGGGATCGTCCATCAAGTGAACTTGGAGCATTTGGCCTCAGTTGTCACCGGCAAAGGAGAAAAAGGGATCACGCTTCTCTATCCCGATACCCTTGTGGGGACAGATTCCCATACGACGATGATCAACGGCCTTGGCGTTGTCGGCTGGGGAGTTGGCGGGATCGAGGCTGAAGCAGCGATGCTGGGACAGCCCGTCGCTCTTGAAACACCCGAGGTGATCGGCGTGCTATTGAACGGCAAGTTGCAAAAGGGAGTGACGGCGACAGATCTGACGTTGCGGATCACAGAGTTGCTGCGCAAAGAAAAAGTCGTCGGCAAATTTGTCGAGTTTTTTGGAGAAGGCGCCGCCAGTTTGACCCTTGCCGACCGGGCCACCATTGGCAATATGGCCCCTGAGTATGGAGCGACGATCGGCTTTTTCCCCGTCGATGGGAAAACTCTCGATTATTTGAGGATGACGGGAAGGAAGGAAAAAGAGATCGAACAGATCAAAGAGTATCTCGAAGCGCAGCGCCTGTTCGGCATCCCTCGCCGAGGAGAGATCGATTTCACAAAAGTCCTGGAGCTCGATTTAATGAGCATCAAACCTTGCATCGCAGGCCCCAAACGTCCGCAAGACAGGATCGATCTATCCGATCTGAAGAAGAAGTTTGAGCAGCTATTATCGGCAGAGGTTGCCCAAGGGGGATATGGGAAACCCAGAGCGCAATGGCCTAAAGTTTTTGTCCATTCCGACGGTTCCTTTTCTTTAGGGAACCACCACCAGACCGGCGGAAAGGAGTCGATGGAAAGCGTATCGACCAAAGCCAATTGGAGCGAATCGGAGATGGTGGAGAACCGGCCGATGACAGAAGCCGTTGCCAATCCCGGCTATTGCGAAGCGGTCCCTTGCGATATCGCGCTGCACCACGGATCGGTCGTGATCGCTGCGATCACGAGCTGCACCAATACAAGCAATCCAAGCGTCATGATCGCAGCAGGGCTTCTTGCAAAAAAAGCGGTGGAAAAAGGGCTTAAGGTCAATCACATGGTCAAAACAAGCCTTGCTCCGGGATCCCGTGTCGTGACCGATTATTTGGAAAAAACAGGGCTGCAGCCCTATCTCGATCAATTGGGATTCCAGCTCGTCGCTTACGGCTGCACAACTTGCATCGGCAATAGCGGTCCTTTGGAAGAGAGGATCGAGACGGCGATCAAAGAATACGACCTGGTCGCTGCTAGCGTGCTCAGCGGCAATCGAAATTTCGAAGCGCGGATCCATGGCTCCGTCAAAGCGAATTTTCTGATGTCGCCGCCGCTTGTAGTGGCCTTTGCGCTGGCAGGACGTGTTGATATCGATATGGAAACAGAGCCTTTGGGATTTTGCAAAGATGGGAAGCCTGTCTTTTTAAAAGATCTTTGGCCCTCTTCCGAAGAGATCGAGGAGGCCATTCAGATGGGCCTTCAGCCGGAGATGTTCAAGAAGCGGTATGAGAACATCGTCGAAGAAAATCCTATTTGGAAAGAGATCCCTTCTTCTAAAGGCGTCCAGTACGCTTGGGACATCAAAAGCACCTATATCCAGCAGCCGCCCTATTTTGAAGGGTTTTCACTTGAGCTTCCGAAACAAAAAGAATTGGCTCAGATGCGTTGTCTAGCCCTGTTCGGGGATTCCGTCACAACAGACCATATCTCTCCTGCGGGAGCGTTTAAAGCGACAACGCCTGCAGGCCAATATCTCACCTCACTGGGAATCAAAGAGAGCGATTTTAACAGCTATGGAAGCCGCCGCGGCAACCACCACGTCATGATGCGCGGAACGTTTGCCAATGTCCGGATCCGCAATCAGATGGCCGATGGAAAAGAAGGGGGATTGACCAAGCTTTATCCGGAAGGGACCTTGATGCCGATTTTTGACGCCTGCGAGATTTATGCTGAAAGGAAAGTTCCTCTGATTATTTTTGCGGGAAAAGATTACGGGATGGGAAGTTCTCGTGATTGGGCGGCCAAAGGCTCTGCTTTGCTCGGCGTCCGCGCTGTTGTCGCTAAAAGTTTTGAAAGGATCCACCGGAGCAATTTGATCGGCATGGGCATTTTGCCCCTTGAATTTATGCCAAATGAAGATCATCTGACCTTGAAATTAACAGGGGAGGAGACCTTCTCGATCCGAGGGATTGAAAAAGGAGTTCAACCTCAACAACACGTCATTTTAGCGGTTTCCCGAGGCGGAAAACCGGCCATGGAGGTCAAGCTTTTGGCCCGGATCGATACGCCGACAGAAGCGGAATATTATCGGCACGGAGGGATTTTGCCCTATGTCTTGCGAGAGATTTTAAGAAACTCGAAAGAAAAGCTTTGAGATTAATCCGCTCTTTGGTAGCATCGTCATTTCAATTTCGCCAATCTACCGCGGGGTGGAGCAGTGGTTAGCTCGTTGGGCTCATAACCCAAAGGCCGGAGGTTCGAATCCTTCCCCCGCTATTTTTTTCCGGCGGTTTAGCTCAGCTGGTTAGAGCAACGGAATCATAATCCGTGGGTCGTTGGTTCAAGTCCGACAACCGCTATCCCTCAAAATCCCCAATTTCCTCGTTACAATTCAATTCTCTATAGCCACATAGTGGTTCAGTATTTGTTTAAAAAATTGCTTAATAAAAGGATGCTGGGTCATGATATCTATTGGCATGTAAATAGCTAGACCAGAACTTCGATGATATCGCGTTTACCATTCAGAGGCTCGTTTAGCTCCTTGTATAACAAACTAATAACCAGCTATTTATCTCAATGAGAGAATTTTACTCATTGCATTGAGTAAAAATACTCAGTATACTGAGTAAAAACGGAAATCCTGAGGAAAAACGATGAAAAGGCGGCCGGTATTTGATGACGTTGTCAAACGGTTACAGGAGCCTCGCAAATTTATCCAGGTTCTGCTTGGACCGCGCCAAGTGGGAAAGACCACGCTAGCGCTTCAGGTAGCGGAGGCCATTAAAAAGCCGTCCTATTACATTACAGCTGACCTTGCCACTTTGCAAAGCAGGGCATGGATTGAACAGCAATGGGAGATCGCTAGAAGCAAGGTCGAGCCGGGAAAGGGAGGATTGCTGATCATCGATGAGGTGCAGAAAATTCCCCATTGGTCAGATACGATCAAGCTGCTTTGGGATCAAGACACGCGCTTTCAAACAAATCTATCTGTCATGTTGCTCGGTTCATCTCCCTGGCTAATGCAAAAAGGGCTTTCAGAGAGCTTGGCGGGGCGCTTTGAGAATATCCCGATTACCCATTGGTCTTATGGGGAAATGCACGAACATTTTGGCTGGACACTAGATCAATATTGTTATTTTGGCGGCTATCCCGGCGCTGCTACACTCGTTGATGAGAACAATCCGTCTCGTTGGGGGCAATACATTAATGAATCGCTTATCGAAACAACGATTTCACGCGATATTCTTTTAATGACTCAAGTCAATAAACCTGCCTTATTGCGGCGGTTATTTCAATTAGGATGTCATTATTCCAGCCAAATTCTTTCTTATTCTAAGATGTTAGGGGAATTGCAAGATGCTGGAAATACAACGACGTTAGCCCATTATCTCGATCTGTTAGGGGGAGCGGGATTGTTAGGGGGACTCCAAAAATTTGCCAATCAGACGGTTAGGCAAAAAGGATCAAGTCCCAAATTTTTAGTGTTTAATACAGCATTAATGGCGGCGCAATCGGGTAAGACTTTTCAACAAGCGCGTGAAGATCACGTTTTTTGGGGAAGGCTTACAGAATCTGCAGTAGGGGCCTATCTTGTCAATGCCATTCGTGGAACCCAAATCGAGCTTTTCTATTGGCGAGAAGGGGACGAAGAGGTCGACTTTGTTCTTAAAAATGGCGATTTTCTCACAGCGATCGAAGTTAAAAGCGGATCAAAATCGATGAATCAATCGGGAATGGACCTTTTTGTCAGCAAATTCAGTCCGAACCGAGTTCTTTTGGTGGGTAATGGGGGCATTCCGCTCGAGCAGTTTTTCTCGACGCCTCTCTTGAGGTATGTTTCTTAATCTTTCGACAAAAATATATAAAAATATTGAAAAATATAAGTTTGCGATGCGAACATAGCTCTTCTCTATTTACGGAGGAGATTTATTATGGCGGTTCAATTTCCCTTTCCGGCCCAGCTTCCTTCCCTATCCGGTTCCGCGCAGCGTTTTAAAAGTCCTGCTGTGCTGAAACGTTTTGATGCGGAAAAGGCATCGGGGACAAGGCAGAAGCTTAAATATATGAATGTAGCGACCCGGTCTATGAGAGCTAATGCCCAAGCAAAGGTAAGAAGCGCCAATAATTCTGCTTTTAATAACCAAGCTGTCCATTTTTCCCCTGCAGGAACATGGATTGTAACTTTTGGGACTGTCTTGGGAGAGACGATCAATGGATGGGCGACTCGCAGTCTTGCGGGGAATGCAGCTTTGGTCACAGGGCTTCTGGCAATGGTTGTTACAGCGGGCCAAACGGTGATTATTTATTTCCGCAGTACCGGTCAAACTGCACTGGGGCAAACACGTGAAGGGCAGCTTAAAGATTTGGAGGAAATTTTTGGTCAGCAGGATTTTGTCAACGAATCTTCAAGAATGGCAAAAGAGTGTTTAAAGGATACCGATCAGGCAGATCTTCTTAATCAATATGCTCAGTTTAGTACGTATATGACAACGTTGAATCCAGAATTTGTTCCTAATGGTCTTGGTCCAGCATGGGGTGAAGTCGGAGCGATTCTCAAGCGGCCGCTGGATGCCTCCGGGCAGAAGCAGCTGACAGACTTAATAGAAACAACAATTTTCCCATTGAATGACCACTATACCGATTCTTTATGGGCTAAATTGATCGCGATGGGAGTTAAGCCGCCAAAGGATCCTCAACAAGGGCAGCCTCCAGGGCAGGCAGGCATTCCTCAACAAGCTCAACAGCTTGGACAAGCAGGATTCTCTGCGCCGGCGCAACCGCCGGTACAGGCCGTTGTTGATCAACAGCCGCTGCCGGCAGGCCAACCGTCTCAAGGTTCTCGGTCAGAGCAAACGATCCTCCTTCAACTTCAGTCAGGAGAGCAAGTTGCGGTGATCCTTCGGCTGCTGCCTGTTGCTGAGGGTGGAGACCCTACCCCTCAGCAGTCGGGAGAACAAGCGGCATCGCTTCAATCTCAGTCAAGTATCTCAGCAGAAGTGCCTCAATCCGGCAAGGGAAAAGAGGCCGTTGCTGAGCAGCGGCAGGGAGAACTTGAGGAAGTGGTCATTGTAGAAGGTGAAGGAAACTAAAAATCTGATCTGTCTTAAGTGATTGTTTCTGTGTTGTTTGTACTTAAATTATTTCTTAAGTTATTGACTGTCAATTAGTTGATTGTAATAGATGGAGCTGCTGCGGTCATCGGCCTTGTTCATCGTTTGAAGAATCAGGTTTTAGAGTCTGTCTTTGAATTCAGTTCTTCAGGTTGTTTCGGCATACTGTTTCCCTCCAAATTCAGGGGCCTCCTTGGCATGTTTCACTTTTTTTGAAGTGGAAGGGGGTAGTTTTTTGCTTTTTCCTTTTTTAACTTATTATGGATTAATTGTTTAAAGTGTTTTCTGTAAAGAGCGGCTTTTTTTTGAGAGGTTTTTTTTAATTTACATAAATTATTTGTCGGAATTATAATGTAACTTATAAAAAATTATTTTTATTATTATTTTAAACAATTTTAAATAAGGTGGCATGTTATGAGTAGTGGATCTAATCCTGTTAATTTGGGTTTTTTTACATCAAGCTATAGTCCTTTAGCGCAAAGTCCTTGCGACTCTTCAAGTGAAGAAGACTTTGAAGTGGAATTTCATCTTCCTAAGACAGAATGTCCTGGTATGGGGTCGCCGGACAGAAGCAACCAACCCATGGCAAGTGTTCCAGAAACCCCTGTCGCTCGCATAAAGGGCGCAGCTAACCGCCAGCTTTTTGATGAACCAATATCCCGTCCGTCAGGCCCTTTCCAAAGGGAGCTGGCCGTTTCTCAAACCCCGAGGCTTCACCCCAACTTAGAAGGTTCCGACCTACTGGCTTTGATGAGACCCGCACGCTCTTCAAGTCCTTTCCAAGAGATGAGCTTTGTTCCTCCAACGCCGCTAATTAACCGCACGCGACAAGAGGTCGATCGGCGAATTATCCAAGAAGGGCCTTCGGACAAAGTTTCACGACCAAGCCTAATTGTGCCGCCAACTCCGAAGAAACCGCGCCACTCCACGGCACTAAGACCTTTGGCTTTTTCAGAGCAAACTCACGATAGATTAGAATACCGGCAGCCCACCTTTTCTAAACCTTTTGGTCATTCGAATGGGGCAATGGTTTCCCAGACTCCAGCTTTGAATCGTAAGCGTCCGATTGGGGTTTTCGGAGGAACTATTTCACAGCAGGCCAATAAAAGAGGTCTTTTTGCCTCTGATTCTACATCTTCTGCATCGAGTTCTTCTCAAGTAGGACAGAAGGCTGAGATGAAGGTCCATCCTTATTTGGCCGGGGCGAACCAGGTCGCTGAGAATATGGAGAAATTAGAGAAAGACGGGACTCCTTTTTCATTACAAATTGGAGAGCATACGGTCACTATCACACAGCATTGCGAGACGTTTACACCTGGAGATTATTGCAATGCTTATTTAGTGAAAGGAGAGGGGCTTGAGGATGAGTTTTTTGTTTTGAAAGTTTTAAAAGAGGAGTGGCGCGTTAGAAAGCCGAAAAAAGGGGCGATCGTTGGGGAGCAAGAGGTCGAGCAATATGCTAAAATTAACCAGCGATTTGCAGATCTTAACTGTATCGCTAAACATTTTGACTTGGAGATTTTGGCCGAGAAACCTTTTGCTTCGATGACGCACGGCTGCCACTTGGTAAGATATATTCCTTATAAGTATCCGGTTCCAAAGTATACCAAGGCGCTTGCTGCACAGGGTTCTATTGAAAGAAGAGCAGATGAGCAGCTTAAGAAGATTTATGAGCGCGCTCAACAAACAGAAGACGAGGCTTTAGATCTTCGCTGGCAGAACGTGGGGATGGATAGAGATTGGAATATCGTGGTGATTGATCCAATGACACCGGACCCTGATGATGAGGAAGATTCAGCTTTTTCTTTTGTTCGAGAACCTGGCTTACATGGTTTTGCAGGGGATCAAAAATCTGAACGCTATCAGTTCTTGAATCCCAAAAAAGAAGTTTAAGGAGATGTCATGGAGTCCTTTTCATTGGACTCCATGAGCTTTAAGTATTTATAAAAAGCAGTGTGTCCGTTGTAGAGGGAGATGATCAATCCCTCCTTTCCGTCCAAAAATCCTTTTTTCAGAAAATAGCTTTTCAAGAAGGCGGCCCAGCAGTGGAAAAGGGCTTTGGTCAACGAAGAGGATTTTCGGTGCTTGTTCTGCTCTGCAAAAAGGGTGGAATAGTGTTGCATCTTGTTTAAAAAATCGCACATCTCTTGATAAGGCGTATGAAAAAGAGGGGAGCGCAAGGAGATGACGTTGAGGCCGTCTGCGATAATCCGCTCGTGGACCTTCGCGTCTGTAAAACGGGTTTTTTGACGGTTGTAGAGCCTGATCACCGGATCGGGATGCCAGCCGCCGCACCCTGTGATCCACTTCCCGTTAAGGAAATTTTTTCTGTTAATCGAGTAGACCGCCTGTTCATTCGGATTAAGCTGTTGGATTTCTTCAATTAATTCCTTGGAAAGGACCTCATCGCTATCGATAGAGAGAATCCAATCGGATGAAGCATAAGAAGAGGCTAGGTTGTGGGCGGGCCCAAATCCTTCAAAAGGGCCTTCAAAGATCCTTACATTCAAAAATTCTTTTGCGATTTGAAGTGTCGCATCGGTCGATCCGGTATCAAATAGGACCACTTCAGGAAAGGAGCGAAGGGACTTCAGGGTGGACCGGAGGGTCCTCTCTGAATTTTTTGTTAGAATGGTAACGCTGATCATATCTTTTCATTTTATTTTGAATTGATCGCAGCATAGCAAAGAATCGCTTAAGTGAAAACTCAAAGCTCTGATATAATGCCGCTTTTAGAGACCGTCTCTCATCCAAAAGTAGGTATTACATGACATTTCGGCGCGCTTATACATTCGATGATGTGGCTTTAGTTCCCCAGTTCAACAATGTCCCGTCGCGGACAGAACCCTCTTTAGAGAGCTGGCTGACAAAAAACCGGAAGATCCACGTCCCGATCATTTGTGCGAACATGGACACGGCGATCAGCGAGGAGTTGGCCGAGATCCTTTTGAAGTACGGGTCGGTCCCGATCTTTCATCGCTTCACAACGTTTGAAGTGCAAGAGCAGTGGGTTAAAAAATATGGTCAGTCGACGTTTATCTCTTGCGGGATCCAGAAGATCGATGAGACGCGCAAGCTGCTCGATTTGGGGGCTTCCGGAGTCTGCATTGATGTGGCCCATGGACACTCTGATCGGATGTTCCATTTTATCCATGAGTTGAAAAGGACACATCCCGACAAAGAGATCATTGCCGGCAATGTCTGCACGGCGATGGCCTATCACGACCTTGTCAATGCCGGCGCCGATGCGGTGAAGGTGGGCGTGGGCCCCGGAGCGGCATGCACAACGCGCGTTGTCACAGGGTTTGGCGTTCCCCAGTTTTCGGCGATTTACGATTGTGCCAAAGTCGCAGAAAAATTGCGCGTTCCCCTCATTGCCGATGGAGGGATCCGCAACAGCCGCGACGTCGTCCTGGCCTTAGCTGCCGGAGCGAGCACGGTGATGGTCGGCAAGCTCTTTGCCATGACGAAAGAAAGCGCGGCCCCTAAACGCAAATCGGAACAGTTCCCTTCTGGCCTCGAAGCCAAGTTCCGAGGGCAGGCAAGCGAGGATTTCCAAAATGATTTCTACGGAGGGTTGAAAGAGAAGACTGTCGCCGAGGGGATCGATTTTTGGGGGCCTGTCACAGGAAGCGCTGAAGAGCTCATCAACAAGTTGCTCGGAGGTCTTCGCAGCGGGCTTACCTATGGCGGAGCGAGGAACATTAAGGAATTGCAGCGGAAAGCGGAATTTGTTGAAGTCACGGGGAGTTATCTAAATGAAAGCCGCCCAAGACCGGAGCTGTCCAAATGAGCTACCACCCGGCCTACACAAAAAAGATCTACGATGCCGTCCATGGGTTTATCCGTTTTAATGAGCTGGAAAGGGACCTGATCGATTCAGAGCCTTTTCAGAGGCTCCATTACCTGCACCAATTGGGGATCTCTTTTCTTGTCTATCCCGGTGCAACCCACACACGCTTTGAGCACTCTTTAGGCGCGATGGAGCTGGCGACCCAGATTTACAATCGGATCATCTCAAAATTCGATATCGACAGTGCAGGCGTTGAGATCGATGTTGATTATTGGCGTCAGATCTTAAGGCTGGCCGCCCTATGCCACGATTTAGGCCATCTTCCTTTTTCCCATGTCGCAGAAAAGGTCCTCCTTGGAAAAGGGGGGCATGAGAGATGGACGCTGGCCGTGATCCGCTGCGAGCAGCTCAAACCGATTTGGGACAAGCTGCAACAGCGGTTTCCTAAACGCCCTGTGGTCGAGGACTTGATCAAGATGGCGCTTGGTCCGAAAAAAGCTGAAGAAATCGGTCTGTCTTGGAATTTTTCTCCTTGGGAAAAGGTGATGACGGAAGTGATCACTGGAGATTTTTTCGGCGCTGACAGGATCGATTATCTTTTGCGCGATGCTCAGTGCACAGGCGTTTCCTACGGCCTTTTCGACTATCATCAGCTCATTGAAATGCTCTGCATTCTTCCCTCGTCAAAAGCCCAAGGCAAAACACTTGAGCTCGGGATTGAAGAGAATGGGATGGAATCTTGCGAAGCTCTCCTTCTTGCCCGCCACTTCATGCACCAACGGGTCTACCAATACCCTTCCTCCAAAGCTTATAGCTTCCACTTGGCCCGCTTTATGAAGCAGTTTTATGCCCAAGGCCGTTATGTGGACACCCTCGATGCCTATCTCAGCATGACCGATAATGAGATCCTCACAGCGTTGCGCAAAGCGGCAGCCGACCCAGGTGCTGTCGGCCATGCCGATGCGCGGGCCCTTCTCAAGCGGCATGAAAGGTTCTCTGCGATCGAACTGCAGAAGGGGATAGGGGAGAACAATTTGAGAAAGCTTCAAGAGCTATTGGCAATTGCTTCCGATGCGATCTCCTGGAATTTAGTCCAGGAGAATCTCGAAGGGGAGGAACCGAGCTTTCCCGTCTTAAAGCGTTCGGGAGCGGTCGTCGATAGCCGCGAGTGCTCGCAGATCATGATCCCTTCAGGGGTCAAGAGCTGGGTCTATATCGCCCCCGACTATGAGAAGGGGTTCAGGGAGGCTTTGGAAACGGTATGATCGGCAGGGCTTTGGGAGCAGTTAGGAATTTGATTGCAATTTCCAGGGAACAATTCATGACCCTTTCAACGAGAGGGGGATACAGGGAGGCTTTGGAAACGGTATGATCGGCAGGGCTTTGGGAGCAGTGCGGAATTTGATTGCAGTTTCCAGGGAACAGTTCACGACTCTTTCGACTAAAGAGCGCTTTTTTATTTTAAGCGCGATGCTCTGTGGATTTTTGATCGGGGCAGACTATGCCATCATCCGTCCGGTCAGCAATTCAGTCTTTATCACAGCGTATTCCACTGCGTGCTTTCCTTATGCCTGGCTTGCGACCGTCCCTCTTAACTTGATCGTCGTCTCCCTCTATAACAAGTATTTGCCGAGGCTCGGCAGCTTAAAAACCTATTTGGTGATAGCCGTGCTTGTCGCTTCAGGCAACGTCTTCTGCGCTTTCTTCCTGGATCGGATCGCTTGCCTGCCCTTCCTTTTCTACATCTGGAAGGAAGTTTATATCTTATTGATGTACCAGCAGCTCTGGTCGATCATCCATGCGACAGTCCCGCTTCAACGGGCCAAGTACCTTTATGGGATCCTTTTTGGGATCGGTGCATTGGGGGCTGTCTTTGGTTCCACCTTGCCGGGTTTTTTTGCTGTCAAGGTCGGATCGGAGACCCTTTTGTATTCGACGCTGCCTACTTATGCGTTGCTAACGGTGGGTTTTTTGATGTTGTTCCACTTCAGCGGAAAGGAGATCAACGATCAGATCCTCAATAAAGAGAAGCAAAGCTCGTTAGATGCTTTAAGGCATGGCTGCCGGTTGATCCAAAAGTCTCCTTTTCTCCTTTTTATTTTAGCGATTGTCACCTTAATGCAAGTTTCTGCTTCATTAATTGATTTCCAGTTTAACAGTTTTTTAGAAAAAGCCTTTTCGACCAAGGACCTGAGGACCGAGTATACAGCCCGCGTTTTCGGAGTTGTTCACCTGGCGACATTGGCCTTTCAGTTTATCGGCTCTTTCCTCCTTGTTCACTTTCTTGGCTTCAAGAGAAGCCATCTCCTCATTCCTCTGCTGCTCAGCCTTAATGCGCTAGGTTTTCTTTTATTCCCCGCCTTAGGGATGATCTCCCTTTCATTTGTCAC
>CAZEYJ010000171.1:0-10631 GCA_964516795.1 uncultured bacterium | reverse complement strand
CTTTGGCACCCTAAAAAGATGGTATGGTTACACAAAAGTAAGGTACATTGGATTATCCCGAAATACGCTCCAAATGTTCTTATTATGCATTAGCTTCAATCTAAAAAAATGGGCTAGAGCTTGCTAGAAAAAGGAAAATACCCCCCAAAGTCGAATAGAATTAGGTTTATGGTACAGAAATCCTGCTATTTTTTAGACCAACCACTTTAATTTTTTGAAAAAAACCCGCTCAAAAATCTCGTTTTTCACCCCTCTTTGAATTGATCAACGATCTCAAGTTGCCACCCCAGGACACCTAGATACCGAACGTCTTTTATAGCCAGGAACAAAATAATGATAGGAACGATGCAATGATAAGAATTCATTTTTTTCATCATTTCTATCATTTTGTGATTGTCGGCTCAGAAGGTTGTGCAAATGCCCTGGAGTGGCCACTTAGATTAAATAAATGTCGATTTCTGAAATTGTTTGGGTATACTCCATTCGTCTTTTTAAACACCGGGCTCATGATGGCAAAACAGATCCTCCTCAACCTTCTCCTCCTTTTCCTCTCCCTTACCTCAGCGCTCAGCGCACAGGAAAATCGGGTCGTGGTCCTGATTCCTTTCAATGAGTTCGACACACAAGACGAACTCCTCAAGCCTCGCCCCTATGGCAATTTCTGGCACAGGCTGCAAGAAGCTTGCGCGGAGCGCTCTTATCTGCTCACGACAACGCGCGACCACAGCCCGGAGGATATTTTTGCCATTGTCGCCTTTAATGCCCCATCCCAAGACCTCAGCCGTTATCGGTCGGTCCCTAAAATCCTATTTACCTGGGAGCCTCCTTGCATCCACCCTCGCAACTTCGACTTTTCTGTCCACAGCCAATATGACCGGATTGCGACTTGGCAAGATGACCTCATCGATGGGAAGAAATACCTCAAGTTCCATTACGCCCTTGCCTTCCACGCTCCCTGGGAAATCATTCCGTTCCAGCAAAAAAAACTCTGCTGCATGTTTGTGGGCAATAAAACTTCGACATATCCTAACGAACTCTATTCGGAGCGGCTCAAAACGATCCATTTTTTAGAGGCCAACGCTCCACAGGACTTTGACTTCTACGGCCCCGATTGGGGCTCCGACCATCCTTCCTACAGAGGCTACGCAGATGATAAAACAGAAACAATGAAGCGCTACAAGTTTGCCATCATTTATGAGAACACCAAAAATATCCAAGGCTACATCACAGAAAAACTCTTCGACGCCTTTTCCTCCGGCTGCGTTCCCGTTTACTGGGGAGCGGAGAACATCTCCGATTACATTCCAAACGACACCTTCATTCCCCGCGAAGATTTTAACGACATCGCCCAACTGCATGCATTCCTAGCGAAAATGACCGAAGAGCGGTACAACAGCTACTTAAAAAACATCGCCGCTTTTTTGAGCTCTGAACAAGCCTATCCATTTTCATGCGACCATTTTATTGAAACGTTTATCGAGATCCTAGATTCGCTTCGGGAAGCTCCATAGGGACTTGATATTTTTAACGAGCATGATCGTCTCAACTTGACTCCTTTCAAGGCAATCCATAAACTCCGAAAAAAGGAAAGGACCTCCTATGCCTGAAAGACCAGTCGAATGCAGTCATTGCAAAAAACCGATCAAGATCCTCTACAAAGAGATCAACGGCGATTCGACCATTTGCACAGAGATGTGTGCAGATTGCCCCGTCTATCAGGAAAAATTACACGGCAGCCTTCCTCCTGCCGGCAAAGGTGAGCCTAAGGCTGAAAAAGAAGCTGGCCTCTATTGCGATAACTGCAAAACATCGCTCGAATCGGTCAAAATGGGCAATCCTTTAGGCTGCAGCGAATGCTATTCCGTCTTTTCCGATATGCTCATCAATGAAATCGCCAATGCAGAAAAAGTTCCCCTCTACTTAAGGAAGGCGCTGACCGCAAAAAAAACGCAACCTCTGCACATCGGAAAAACACCTCATAAACCGCTGACCATTCCTTCATCAAGCCGCCTGACAACTCTCAATGAAGCGCTCAACGAAGCCTTGAAGATCGAAAATTACGAACAAGCCGCATGGCTGCGAGACCAAATCAAAGCGTTAACGGAAAAACCTCATGAAGGAAAATAACCACCTTCCCAAAGCCCTTTTAGAACATATCCCTTGGGAACAGGAAACAAATCCGATTTGGCCCGCCTCTTCATTTATTCTCCATCGGAATATCAATAAATATTTCTTCCCTCCAAAAATGAACGAGGCCCACTTCCAACAGACCGCAACAATCCTCCAAAACTCGCTTCTCCGGTCAAGCATTCTCGACCAGCCCGTTTTTTTAGGCGCAGATCTCATCGACGCAACTGAAAAAGAGTTCCTCTTCGAGCATTTTCTATGTTTGGAGGGATTTCAAAATACGTTAGGCGGCCAAGGATTTATTGTAGATAATTCCTCCCGTTTTTTGGGAATGCTCAACATCCAAGACCATCTCCAAATCCAACTCATCGATTGTAAAGGAGCCTGGGAACAGACCTGGAACACGATCAGCCAAATTGAAAACTCGATTAGCGAAACTGTCGAATTTGCCTTTAGCCCAAAATTTGGCTATCTGACCTCCGATCCCTACTTTTCCGGAACAGGACTTGTCGTTCTGGCTTATCTCCATCTTCCAGCACTCATCCACACGGGACAGCTCGAAGACACACTGATCAAACACCGTGAAGAGGAGATCACAGCGACAGGGATGCAAGGAACGATCCATGAGACCGTCGGAGATATTTTAGTCTTGAGGAACTCCTACACCACCGGCGTGAGCGAAGAGAACATTTTACACTCCCTCCACTCGATGGCGATGAAATTAATGGCGATAGAAAAAGCGCTGAGGAGCCATTTGACTCCGGAGAAAAGCGCCGAGCTCAAGGACATGGTCAGCCGCTCTTTCGGCCTCCTCATGCACTCCTATCAGCTGCAAACCAAAGAAGCGATGAACAGCATCAGCCTCCTTAAAATGGGGCTCGACCTTGGCTGGATCAAAGGGGTGACTGATCAAAAACTCACAGAAGCCCTCTTCCGCTGCCGAAGGGCCCACCTGCTTTGCGAGCTCGAAGACAGACAAATCGCTGCAGCAGAAATTCCGAGGAAACGGGCCGAATATCTCCACCGCCTCATGCACACTATCGAACTGGCTATCTAGGAAACTGCTTTTCAAAGAAGATCAGATGGTTCCGTTCCCACTCTGCTGACGGGCCATTGCCAATGATCTCCCTGCGCAATTCTTGATACACAATCTCCATCCCCAACCGTTGAAGGACCTCGCGGGCAAAGCTGTCCTCCTGATAAGGAACGATCACAATTCCTTTTCCTCCCTTCTTCAATAAGGGGGCTATCCGTTCAAGCTCTTCAATCCCCGCCAGGATGACCCCATCATATTCTTTTTTTTCTTGCGCAGCATAGGGAAGAAGGGAATCCAAAGTCTTTTCGTCCAACCGGCCTGAACCATATAAAGTCAAACTTTCATTAGATTCGAAAAAGCTAAGCGCCTCAGGCGGAACAGCAATTGAAAACAAAGGAAGTATAAACAAGTTAGTTAAAACAATTAATTTATTGATCATTGATTTTCGACTCATAGTTAAATATAATACCGCAAAATTATGAGCGTTTTAATTCAAGAATTAAATCACAGGATAATAGAACCATCCTATTATCACCGCCGCTTTGAGAACGATCTCCCTCGCCCCTCTCCCACAGGGGAACACTCCTGGCAGGAAATCGCTAAACGCTGCGCACTCATCGCAATCCCTTTCTTAAGTTTATACCGCCCTTTTGGCATGGCGATCTCCTTATCGATGGGCGCAACGCGGTGCGTAACCTCCATATATAACGCCTGGCAGTCTGGGCAAAGGACAGACCTGCTGCAATGCGGCGCCGCCCTATTTCAAACAACCATCGCTGTTCTTTCCATCGCCGCAACGATCTTCTCCTTTCCCATCGGCCTCATCCTCATTAGCGCGGTCGATACCCTTACCAGCGCAGCGGCATTCATTCAGTGCCTGGCCTCGGGCCAGTGGGAGGAGGGGCTCGAAGAACTATTGCAAACAACCATCGGCTGCCTCTACTGCGCCAGCATGCTCTCCGGCCATCTCGAAATCGTCCTTGTCATCGCCCTAGTGCAGGCCTTTGTCTCCATCTACCAGGCTCGCAGAGAGTTTACAGCAGAGCGCTATCCGGAAGCTATCGCAAAAATCCTTATGAGCATGGTGCGCATCGGCCAAAGCAAAACGGTCTTTGACCAGATCCAAAGGAGAGACCTCCTCTTCTCTATAGAAAAAAATCGCCGCTTGAATGAACGCGCCAACCAAGGAAAGCGCAACGTCGGCCACCTTTCGGAAAATCCCTTGCAGAATTTGACCTTGAAGGTCAAAGACAACGAAGTCGTTCTCACTGATGCTGACGGCAATCCTTATTCGTTCGGCTCTCATTTCCACAGCCACGGCAAAGCACTTGTCAAAGGCGCCAACCTGAATTTCCGGCAAGTCACGGTCAACGGGGAAAAAAAGATCGAGCTCGATTTCAAGGTCAACCACCTCTTTAGGACGCAAATCCAACAGACGATTGATGAAATGAACACTTTAAATCCTTCTGAAATTCAAGAGATCCTGAGGATCAGCCACTCCCATGCCTCTGACATCCGCATCACAAACGGGCCTTTTCCCGTAGGGAACAAACTCATCGGCCCCAGTACTGAAATCCACCTGGAAGGACTCGGAAAAATCACGCTCGGGGCTTCTGCTTTGTATCCCAATCTGCACGACCGGGTGATCGTCCAACTCGATGAAGGAAAATCCCTCTATGCATGGCATGAGACGCTGGCCTTTTTAGATTTAAATACCGCCCTTTGCACTTCGACGCAAGAGGACCTCGCCCGTTTAAAAATCGGGCAGCTGTTCCGCACTGTCCACCCCAGAGAAGCCTTGCAGCTCGAACGCTCTGCTCCATTTTTTGATCTTCCGATCGACCAATTAAAAGAACAGATCGTTCATCAAGCTCCCGACATGAAAGAAATCTTTGAACGGGACTTGGATCGGATGGAACAGCGAGAGATCCTCCCCGGAAGAGTGCGCTATGCAATCCCCGGACTTTCAGAACAAAGCCGCCAGCTCGGAGCCAGGTCCCTGACCGCCACAATCACAGGAGCTTATACCCAAGACACTCTCTTTAATCGGGTCGGCTCCATGTTAAAAATGGGGATGCTCTCTTCAGAAACGCGCTATTCTAACAGGATCCAAGCCCACGGCTTAAGCCCCAGCGCCGATTTTTACACAGGAGGGGCCGATAGCGTCTACACACAAATGATCATGGCCGAGGAGTGCGATCGGCAAATCCCCTTTGATAGATTTTACTACGACAGTCCGGTGAGACTGCTGATCTCCCTGGATGCCCTTGAAACAGGGACCTATCAATACTATGGCGATTCATTTGGGACCAGGCGTCCTGAGTGGGGGTACTCAGACAGGCCCAGCATCACTGAGTTCATCACAAACTATGCTCAAGAAGCCGATGGCGGCCATGAGATCTGTTTTAAAGAGAGGATCCCTCCCGAATACATTCAAGGGATCGTCGTAAAAAACAGCCAAACGCGAGATAATCTTTTAAATTACTTAAGACAAAAACAGATCGTCCAAACTAACTCTCGAGGAATTGAAACGATCCTCAATCGGCCAGCCGATCAATTCATCCGCATCTCCACGCACGTCAGCAACGCTCTTGTATCGGTTTAAACAATTTTTCCCTTTAGAAGCTGTCGATAAAAAAATGGCCGTGGTAATATTAGACTATACCGAAACAAATTGAGACCTTGCATTGTTTCGGCACGAAATTGCCTGAAGCCGGACTCGAACCGACGACCTCCGCATTACGAATGCATTGCTCTACCAACTGAGCTACACAGGCGAAGCGGTAATTTTACAAAACCCTAGGATTTTCTACAATTGGGACGCTGTGCAACAGAACAAGATTTCAGGAATTATTTTAATGAGCGGGGCGGGAAACCGCTTTGGCAGCGAGCTTCCAAAGCAATTCCACCGGATCGCAGGGAAGAAAGTTTATCTTTACACCGTCGAGCAATTCCTGGCCGTTCCTGCTTTCACGACGATCCTGCTTGTCTGCCCCCCTTCCAGGCTAGTTCAAGTCCAAGAGGAGATCTCAGCATACAACGATCCCCGCCTTGAGGTTATCGCCGGAGGCGAAAGTCGGCAAGAATCCTCCTTTTTGGGCTTAAAAGCCTGTGAAGGGAAAACCAACTACGTCGTTGTCCACGATGGAGTTCGGCCATTCGTCTCCGCCGAAATCTTACTCGACAATATTCAAGGAGCAATCGATGCTGGGGCCGTCGATACATGCATTCCCTCTGCCGATACGATCGTCCATAGAGGGCCTGGGCACAATATCCTCGACATCCCACCGCGTTCTGAATACTGGAGAGGACAAACTCCTCAAAGTTTTTCTTACGGCCTTATCCTTAAAGCCCATCAAGAAGCTTGCCGAGCCGGAATCACCGCAGCCTCTGACGACTGCTCCCTTGTGGTCCGATTAAACCATCCTGTAAAAATCGTCCCAGGCTCAGAAGACAACATCAAGATCACAACAGAGCTCGATCTCTTTTTAGCAGAGCAGATCCTGCGCCTGAAAACAACGCAAGCGACCACCCCGGCGGAACATGGCGAAGCGCTCAAAGGCAAACGGATCGCGGTTACCGGCGGCACCGGGGGAATTGGACAAGAGATCGTCAAGCAGCTTGCAGAAGCCGGAGCAGTTCCCATTGTGATCTCCCGCAGCGCTCCTAATTATCGGGCCGATCTGACTGTCCCAGAGCAAGTCCGCGACGTCTTTGCAAAGATCGATCAGGATTTTGGCCCCTTGGACGGGTTAATCAATTGCTTTGGAAAGTTGCACAAAGAAGAGATCTCCAGCTTAGATCCTCAAGAGATCGAAGCGCTCATTGCAACAAACCTGACCGGCGTTATTTATTGCTGCAAATGGGCCCGTTTACGTCCCGGCAGCCATATCATCAACATCGCCTCCTCCTCCTATGTCAGAGGGAAAAAAGACTATGCAGTCTATGCTGGGGCAAAAGCCGCTGTTGTGAATTTTACGCAAGGGCTTGCAGAAGAAAGGCCCGACCTTTACATCAATGCGCTCATTCCCCAAAGGACCCATACGCCGATGCGCCTCCTCCACTTTTCAAATGAGGATATATCCACACTCTTAAATCCAGACGAAGTCGCATCGACAGTCCTTGCCACCCTTCAAAACACAGCCCTTTCCGGCGCTCTGATTGAAGTGAGGAAACACTTCAAAATAAAAGAAAGCGGGATAATTTGAATCATTCCTATCATTTTTGACTCCAATTGGGGTTGTAGGACAGACCCCTATGCCTACAAAATACAACGACAAGCACAAATTTATTTATTCATAATTAATGTTTGATGTAGAGTTGGAGGATTGCTTTTTTTTAAAGCACGATTCTGGAGACCTCTTATGAACAGAACATTAAGGCTAAGTTTTCATAAGGATCCCTTGACCCTTGATCCTCAAAAAAACTGTGACAAATTGTCATCTGCGATTATTTTTCTGCTTTTCAAGGGATTGACCCGTCTGAATACGGACCATTCCATTCAAAACGACATCGCCAGTTCTTTTTACGCTTTAAACGATTTTCAAAAGTATGTCTTTCATTTAGGGGAACACTATTGGTCCGACGGAACCCCCATTACAGCCCACGACTTCGTCTATTCATGGAAACGGGCCCTCTCCCCTAAATTTCCTGCGCGTGCGATGAATTTTTTCTCCCACATCAAAAACGCTGAAAAAGTAAAAAAAGGACTTCTTCCCTCTGACGAGATCGGGATTTATGCAGAGAATGACTACATGCTCACCGTTGAACTGGAAAATTCCTGTCCCTACTTTCCCGAGCTCACCTCGTTCTGCCCGCTTTTCCCTGTCCCTTATCGCAAAAAAAGAGCCCCGATCTCTTCTCTGACCAGCGGCGCCTTCTGCTTGGAATACTGGAAAAAAGGCAAAGAGATCCTGCTTAAAAGAAACCCCCTCTGCAAAAACCCGACAGAGCTCGACGCAATCCACATCAGGATCGTCAAAGACGAAAAAAAAGCGTTCACGCTATTTGAAAAAAATGAGCTCGACTGGATTGGCGATCCGATCTCTCCTTTGCCGGTCGCCTACCTTCCCACCCTTTCTCTCAACAAGCAGATCAAGCCTCTCGAAGGAATGGTCAGCTGCTGGTTCAACACATTAAAATCTCCCTTTCACAATACGAATCTACGCAGAGCATTTTCCCTTGCGATCCCCAGAAAAAAACTATTGGAAAAACTCCTTCTGCCATCAGAACTGCTCTCCAGAGGATTATTTTCCTGCCTTTTCGAGGACCAAGGGATGTTCGCCGTCCAAGAACGCCAAGAAGAGGCGCACGCGCTTTATCATCTGGCGCTAAAAGAAATGAACCAGAAAAACCTCTCGATCAGCTTAAGCTTTGAGGCAACCGACCTGTTCACGCGGATTGCAACCCTTCTAAAATCGCACTTTGAAGAAGCTTTTGACCTTCAAATCAATCTTGAGCCCCTTCCCTTTAAAGGACTCTTCCAGAAACTACGGTCAAAACAATTCCAAGCGACCCTTATCCACGCCATTTCCCAATATTCAGATCCGATCAACTTCCTTGAACGTTTTGAATTTAATAACATCTCGCGAAACTTCTCCGGATGGGAACATCCCGACTACCAAACAATCCTCAGGCAATTCCGGAAAACGACCCATCCCCAAGAAAGGCATTCCCTCCTCAAAAAAGCTGAGGCGATCCTTCTAGAGGAAATGCCAATCGCCCCCATCTATTACGAACACCACGCTTATCTGCAAAAACCTCATGTCCATAATCTGGGGATCTCTCCGGTCGGGATTGTACAATTCGACAGGGCCTATCTCTATCAAGAACGCGCCCAAATAGAACGCCTAGGCTAAAAACCGATCCTTCAGGTTTAAAGCGACATCCTCGAAGATCATTCGTGGGCGGCAATACGGCTATTCTCTCTGACCATCAGCAGACCTGAAAAGATGACGAGAACACCCCCGCAAAGCTGGAGTATGCTCAAGCTCTCATCCCAGATCACCCATGCTAAAAATGCAGAGAAGAAGACGCAAAAATAGCTAAAACTCCCAATAATATGCGGCGGCGCATAGGAATAGGCCCTGCCCATATAATACTGGTAAATGACGCCAAGAAAAGAGCTCGGAATGCAGTAAGCTAAAATCGTGGAAACAGGAATAGGCTCCCAAGTATAAAGAAATGGGATAAAGCTGATACATCCGGGGATCCATGTACAATAGAATAACACAGCCAATATATGCTCTGTCTTCACCAGCTCATGCAACGAGACTGCTAAAAGCGCTGCAGCAACCGCTGCCGTCAATGAAGATAAGCTCGCCAAGTGAAGGACATCCCCCGCAGGATTCAATAAAAGAAAGACCGCGGCAAATCCGAGCGTCAGCGCGACGTTTGCCATCGGAGAGATCCGCTTCCTATAAAAAATCCACAAGATCAACGAAATAAAAAGGGGAAACGTGTATTGCAACAGCACGGCATCGGCCAAAGCCAAATGGCGGACCCCATAAGTGGAGAAATAAATAGAAACTGCAACAAGGACCGATCTCCAAAAATAGGTCTTATGCTTTGAGGTCTTCAACACATGCCGGTATTTTAAAAAAAGAGGGGTCAGCAGCAAGAAATCAAACAAGAACCGATAAAAAAGGAGCGCCTCAGTTTGTTTGATCGGCGTTGATTTAATCAAACATAGCCTCAAGGCAAAGATGAACGCACATCCAAGAGCAAGAAAAATTCCCTTCTGCTGCTGCATCCATCTTTCCTTTAAAACAAGGAGCAAGGAGAGGGTCCTTTCTCCTAGCCTTGTTTATTCTAATTCGCTGTACATATTCGAGCACGCGCACGGACATGTGGTTTTCACGTTAGGATTTGAAATCGTAAACCCTATTCCCAAAAGTCCAGTAAAATGGTCTCCATCGATAGGCCCCTCTTCATAGTCGATCAAAGAACCTAAAAACCTCTTCAGGCTTGCGCGGGGAGCATAAATCTCTACGCCATGGGAAAAAAAGACTTGGTCTTCTAAAGCCGGCTTCTGAGAAGGCTCGAACACATATTGATACCCCGCGCCGCAGTCTGCCGGCCTATCAGCAAGTTTGATTCCCCAATTATCCTTTCCCTCGGAAGAAAAAACCTCTTTCAATTTGTATGCTGCCTGCTCTGTGATCGAAATGCAAGTCGGATCGGAAGTCTGCAGCAACACCTCATTGAGCTTTTCTACTAGAAAACCGATCTCTTCGGGCCTTTTTCCCAGTCCGCTCAGGAAAACTCCAAGCTCTCCGTCGGGAAGCTCGCCGCTGCAGGGCAGGAAGTGTCTCATTGCGCGGCGCAGTCTTTGGGCCTTTTGGGGGAAGCCGAGAATAATATCTTTAATTTGCATGTTTTCCGTAATCATGTCTAAAACCCTCCTTGTTTTAGGAAGGCATTGTTCAAAATCGGGAATTATTTTTACAATAGATTTTTCACCTCTTGC
>CAZEYJ010000170.1:0-12130 GCA_964516795.1 uncultured bacterium | reverse complement strand
CATCCCCATCCTTGAAACCAACCATTCAATCCCCAGAATACACCAAAAAATATAATCGAAGAAGAAAGGCCAAAAAGGATATTTAAGACTCCGGTTAGCATCAATCCTATGGCCATAAAAAACCGGGGATTTGAGCGATCGGCAAGGACCCCGCTCAAAAACTTACTCATTCCGTAAGTAATCGACAAAATGCTGCTTAAGATGCCTAAATCGCTGATCTGGAGACCCAAATCCTGCATCAAGACAGGCATTGCAAAAGTAAAACTTTTTCGAGTAAAGTAGTAGAAAATATATCCAACGTACATTCCATAAAAGATGCGGATCCGCCAGTACTTATACTGCTCTCGGACCACTTTTTGATCTTGAATCTCGGGAGCATGGGGGGCGGGTCTTAATAGGTCGAATACACTCACAACACACTCCTTCCACTTATACATTTTGGAAATGAAGAAAATTAAAAAAGAATCTCACCTTAGTGTCAATCATTTTCTACCAACGCTATACCAGAAAAGGCCCAAAAATCAAAATCCATAAACAGTCTCTAAGAAACTTGATTTATTATATCACCTGAGGCATTAAAAGAGTTTTTAGCCCACCAAACCGCAAACATTGCAACTTCTATGAACGACTTTCAAAAATCGGTCCATCGGCGCGACCCTGCTCCTTATGAGGAGATCCGGATCAGCGAAATAGAGAAAGACAAAAAAGAAAAAGCTCCTCCCTACACAGGACTTCCAGCTTCTGAATCAAAACCCCTTATCTTTGGATCCCTGATCGCTTGCTTTAAAAAAATATTTAACTCTTTCTTCCCGAAAGGCAAATCATCTCTTCTTTTTTTTGACCTACAACAAACTCTAGAAGATGTCGCCGCTCTAAAAAAACAATTACAGGTTCTCAGCGAAACCGATCAAAGCCATAATCCTGAGTATACCCAACAATTGGCCGAATTATGGCACAACCTTCTTGATGATTGCAACTCCATCCTCACCGCCCGCGAAAACCAACCCGACAACCTCCTCAATCTAAAAATTTTTATTGATGAAATAAACCACTATCCCTCTGGCCAAGACCACTCTCTAGGCTATTATTTCACCAAATATGCGGGGAAAGACTGGATTCCGTTCCCTTTCATGGAAATGCTGCAAAACCTGCACGAAGAGTGTGCTTTAAAACCCCAAAAAGCGACATTGATCAAATGGATTAACTCCTTATCAGACATCCTTGCCGATACAGGAGGAAAAACGCCCAACCACTCCGTGGATCTTCCCGACAACTCTTAAATTCGCCTCTACCCCTCTTTTTAAAATATGCGCCACATCAAACAATTCCTTTTAATCTTCTGCACACTTATCACCTGCGGCTACAGCAATTTAATTCGAGCGGCTGAACCAAAGACCCCCTTTGTGATCGTCATCCATTCCGATAATGCCCAAAAGTGGTATAGAAAAAACCTCGACTCAATATTTAGCCAAACCTATTCCAATTTCCGAGTCATCTGCATCACGGACGGGTCGACCGACGGAAGCGATCTGCTTATTGAACGATATATTAAAGAAAATCATCGAGAAAGCCAGGTCCTGCTATTTAAAAATCAAATCCGCAAAGGCCACCTGGCATGCATGTGCCAAGCTGTTTTTTCCTGCCAAGGAAATGAGGTCGTTGTCGAACTAAATGGAAACGACTGGCTAGCCCATCCAGATGTCCTCTCTACGCTCAACAACCTCTACTCTGATCCTGATGTTTGGATGACCTACGGACAACTCATTCACTATCCAAGCTTCCTTAAAGGCTGTGCAGAACCTATTTCACAAAAAGCCATTCAATCTGATGATTTCCGCTCTTCCTATCACTACGAGACCCGACTCAGAACATTTTATGCATCTCTTTTTCAGGAAATCAATAAAGATGAATTTCTAGAGAGCCACGAGGAATTTTCACGAGCTAACGACCTCTCCTATCTCATCCCAATCTTGGAGATGGCGGGAAGCCACGCCCAATTCATCCCTTCCGTCCTCTATGTATTAAACGCTGATTCGCCAGCGCGGAACAAAAGCGCTTCGCCTTTGCAAGAAGATCCACAAAACCAAGAAATAAAAACTTACCCTAAATACCTCCCACTAACCCAACTTCCCCACTCCGCTTCGACGAATCTACCTCCCTACGAACAAATCAAAGACATTTGCCATCCGACGCTTGACGACTACCGAATGCTGCAAAACCACCTTTTATTTGGAAAAAGAGAAAACCTGGAACGGCTCGGGCCTGTTGCAGCCAACATCAAACAGACGAAGTTCATCGGCGATGCACCTGATGAAGTCCCTGCTACGGGCTCCCTTTGCATCAACTGCGATGATCAAGATAAGGAGAACTGTGTCCTTATTTACGCGACATTCAATCACAACAGCCCAAACGCCCTAAAAAGGCTCCTCCTCTACATCTCTGACTCTGATTATCAAGGGCATGTCCTCTATCGCATCGGAGGCTGGCCTGACGAAGAAGGAGGCTCCCTAGTCCTTTCCCATGTCCCAGACGCCTTTAAAGCTTCTTTCTTCATGGAAGCCCAAAAACGGGGGTTTAGGAAAATTCTCTGGATCGATCCTGCCGCTATCCCTATCGCAAGCTTAAACACAATATTCAACATGATCGAGGAAAAAGGCTTCTTCATCGTAGGAAACCCTTGCTCCATCGGCACCCATATGAACCAACAGGCAGCCGCCTATTTCGGCCTCACTTGGCACTTAACTTTCCAAATCCAATCATGTGCAGGCGAACTGCTGGGAATCGACCTCTCGCAAGAAACGGGCAAAAGGCTCCTCGCCAGTTGGTACCGGGCTGCCCACGACAAAGACGCCTTCTTTTCGCTCCGATCCGCTCAAAACGCCCTTTCAATCCTTCTTTACCAGTATGGGATCCGTGAGTTCACAGATATCCGGCTCATACCCAACAACGAAAAAAATATTAAGCCCGACTCTCTTTTCTGCCTCGATCGAGAATTTGCAAATCGGTAAACCGAGAAAAGCTCCAACACTAAACAGATCCAATCGAATCATTTTTTTTAAAAAATTGCGCACCCCTCGCCCCGGACTCGTGAAATAGCGGCTCCAGTTCAATTTTTTAAAATAATTGATTTAATGCTCAGGCGCCTGGCCACGACACTATCCCTCTTTACTGTTTTAGAAAGACTGCTTATACTTCTTGTGTTCGACCTAAAATAGGCTTTACCCATGGAATACACCGCTCCTAAAGGGGTTTTCGACATCGTCCCAACAGAGTCCCGTGAAGAAGATCTGTGGCGCGAGTCCTGCCGCTGGAATTATTTAGAGTCTGTTCTCCGCAAAACAGCTGGCGACTACGGCTACAACGAGGTCCGCACTCCGATATTCGAAAAAACGGAGCTGTTTGTCCGTGGAGTAGGGGAGAGCTCCGATATCGTCTCTAAAGAGATGTATACCTTTCTTGACCGGGCTGAACGTTCCATGACCCTGCGGCCCGAAGGAACTGCTCCCGTCATCCGTTCGTTTATCGAGAACCGCCTCTATCAACAGCCTGGCCTGCATAAATATTTCTACATCGGCCCCATGTTCCGCTACGAGAGGCAGCAAGCTGGGCGCTACCGGCAGCATCACCAGTTTGGGGCCGAATCAATCGGGATCGGCACACCGGAACAAGATGTGGAGATGATCGACTTAATGTGCGAGATCTACCGACGCCTAGGCTTAAGAAATCTCAATGTGATGATCAACTCTGTCGGCGATTTGGAATCGCGAACTCGTTTTAAAACAGCGTTAACTGCGTTCTTAACACCTCATTATGAGCAGCTCTCCGCTGAGAGCAAAGTCCGATTTTCTAAAAACATTTTGCGCATCTTAGACTCAAAAGACCCGCAAGATCAAGCTCTGCTCAAAGAAGCTCCAACAATTCACGATCATCTCACACCCCATGCCAAACAACACTTTGAACGCATTTTACACTTGCTCGACGCACTAAAACTCCCCTACACGATCAACTCGAAGCTCGTCCGAGGATTAGACTACTACAATTTGACCGTTTTTGAAATCACCTCCGGAGAGCTCGGGGCTCAAAACTCCATTGGAGGAGGAGGACGCTATGACGGCCTCATCCACTCGATCGGAGGACCGGAGATGCCCTCTGTCGGCTTTGCAACGGGAATAGAAAGAATTTTACAAACAATGTTGAAACAGCAAGCCCATTTTCCTCCCTCTCCCCACCCCCAGCTCCTTCTCATTCCTATAGGAGAACCAAGCCTTTCCTTTGCTTTTCAGCTGGTATCGCAACTCCGTCAAACGGGTATCTCTGCTGAGATCGACCTCTCCAGAAAAAAACTCCAGCACGGATTACAACTCGCCAACCATCTTAAAGCCACATACTGCCTAATCATTGGAGAAGAAGAACTCGCCAATCAAACCGGCAAATTAAAAAATATGGCGACGCGAGAACAAATCGACATCGCGTTTGGCAGCCTTGCCTCTAAACTTAAAGAATTAAGAGATCATCATGTTTGATTATAGAAGAACCCACACCTGCGGGGCCTTGACAAAAGAGAACATCGGCCAAGAGATTACCCTTTCAGGCTGGGTCCACCGCAGAAGAGACCATGGGGGATTAATTTTTATCGATCTGCGCGACCGGTTCGGGCTAACCCAGCTTGTCTTCGATCCAGCAAAAATCCCTGCCGACACCTTCAACCATGCTTCACGTCTAAGAAGCGAGTGGGTAATCTCTGTCAAAGGAAGCGTCATTCCAAGGGCGCCGGGAATGCAAAACCCCAAACTGGCAACCGGCGATATCGAAATCGATATCAAAGACCTGTCCATCCTCTCCCCTGCTAAAACACCTCCATTTTCAATTTGCGAAGAAGAAACAGATGTTAACGAAGAGCTTCGATTAAAATTCCGCTATCTCGATATCCGCCGAGGAGGAATCGCCCAAAAACTTGCCTTGCGCCACCAAGTGATGTTAACAACGCGCAATTTTATGAGCCAAAACGGATTTCTAGAAATATCGACGCCTATTTTAGCAAAATCGACCCCCGAGGGAGCAAGGGACTACCTCGTCGCTTCCCGGGTCTATCCAGGAAATTTTTACGCTCTTCCTCAATCGCCGCAGATCTTCAAGCAACTTTTAATGGTCTCTGGAATGGATCGGTATTTTCAGATCGCTCCTTGCTTCCGCGACGAAGACTTGCGGGCCGACCGGCAGCCGGAATTCACTCAAATCGACCTGGAAATGAGCTTTGGCACGCCAGCAGATCTCATGCAATTGTTAGAACAATTAGTCTCAGAAATTTTTAAAAAATGCAGCGGGGCCTCAATTCAGCCGCCGTTTCGTCAAATGAGCTACCGCGACTGCCTAGAATTTTATGGAACAGATAGGCCCGACCTGCGATTTGGAATGCCTCTGGTTCGCATCGACGATATCGCTAAGCGCTCCACTTTTAGCGTTTTTTTAGAACAATTGGCTGCAAACGGAACCATCAAAGGAATCTGCGTCAAAGGGGGCTCTGACATTTCGCGTAAAGAAATCGATGCTTACACACATTTTGTCAATAAGTTCGGTCTGACCGGCTTGGCCTGGATGAAAAAACAAGAAGGAGAGCTCAGCTCAAGCATCGTAAAATTCTTTTCTCCTGAACTGCAAAAAGAATTAGAGCAGCGCTTCAACATCGAAAACGGCGATCTGATTTTTATAGCCGCTTCCAGCGAGGACCGAGTTAACCAAGCGATGGACCATCTACGCCGCAAGATAGCTAAAGACCGGCACCTGATTAATCCAGACTCATTGGAATTCCTATGGGTCACCGACTTCCCCCTGCTCCGTTGGAATCCGGATGAAAGCCGCTTAGAAAGCGAACACCATCCCTTTACATCACCAAATTTTGAAGATCTGCATCTCTTAGATCAAGCCCCTCTGAAAGTCCGAGCTCTGGCCTATGATCTTGTTCTCAATGGTTACGAAATCGGAGGCGGATCGCAACGGATCCATCAAAGCGACCTACAAGAAAAAATCTTCCGCGCCCTTAAACTAACCCCAGAAGATATTAGAGAGAAATTCGGATTTTTTGTCGAAGCTCTGCAATATGGAACACCACCCCATCTAGGATTTGCTTTCGGACTTGACCGGATCGTGATGGTTTTATCCAAAACAGAGAACATCCGCGATGTGATTGCATTCCCCAAAACGCAAAAAGCTAGCGACCTCATGATGCAGTGCCCTTCCAAGGTCCAAAACAAACAACTAGAAGAACTGAAGATCAAAACGGAGCCCACGGAAATCAGTTGGATATAATTCATTCAATCCTTTACACTCACTCATAAAACACGAGGTTTTTAGCCATGTTCAAAAATCTATTCATTTTAAGTTCAGCTTGCCTTTTAACTTGCACAATTCCTTCAATTGGCAACGAAAAAAAAGTCGCTAGCGACAAACCGGCTAGCACGGAAAAGAAAGTCGAGAAACAAACCGCAGCTTCTCCTGCTAATCAAATTGATATCGCTAAAATTTCTGAAGCCTTTGGCCATCTGCTCAGCAAAAATATCCAAACAACCGGCGTTGACTTTGACATCGCGCAAGTCATTAAAGGACTTCAAGATGCAGCTTCCGGCAAAGCCTCTCCTATGACAGAGATGGAATGCATTCAAGGGATCACCTCTGCCCAAGAGGCGCTGTTCAAGGAAAAATCAGAACAAAACCTAAAAAAAGCCCAAGAGTTTCTCTCGGCTAATTCAAAAGAAAAAAACATCATTTCACTCGAATCTGGAAAAGTTCAATACAAAGTTGAAAAAGAGGGATCTGGCACAGCAGTTGAGAGCCACTTTTCTCCAATGATCCAATACACTGGAAAATTTCTAGATGGAACAGTTTTCGGCTCCTCTAAAGAAGATGAAAAGCTCTCCTTAGATGAAATTATTCCAGGTCTTAAAGCCGGCCTTATCGGCATGAAGGAAGGAGAAAAAAGAACGATCTACATCCACCCCGAAATGGCTTATGGGACAAATGGCTATCTGCCTCCTAACTCTCTGCTAACTTTTGAGATCGAGCTGATTAAAGCCAACGTAACAACAACTGAAAAAACTGAGTCAGCAGCTCTAGAACCTGAGTCAACATCGCAGGAAATCATCGAGCAAAAAGCCGCTACTCGCTAATTCTTCTTAAGATATGCGAACGCCCTAGCGCGTTCGCATATCAATCCTTATTTCAAGCAATGAAAATCATCCTTTTTCAGCCACAAATTCCGCAAAATACAGGCAACATCGTCCGCACTTGTGCTGTAACAGGCAATGAGCTGATCCTAGTCAGGCCTCTAGGGTTCAGTACGTCAAGCCGATGGTTGAAACGGGCGGGGCTAGACTACTGGGAAGGGGTCAAAGTTTCCTTTATCGATGATCTCGAAGCCTATCTAGAATCCACTGAGAGCCCTTTCTACTTCTTTTCAAGCCATGCGCAAACTGCCTATACAGAAGCAACCTATGAAACCAATTCTCTTTTAATCTTCGGCTCAGAAACTTCGGGGCTGCCGGAAAAAATCCACCAACGATATCCTCAGCAGTTCTACACGCTTCCAATGGTGGAAAAATCTCGTTGCTTAAATCTATCAAATACTGTTTCCATAGTGATATACGAAGCCTGGAGGCAACAGGGGTTTCAGAGGCAGTTTTAGAAACTGTCTACGAACTTAGGTTTCCTAGTATAAATTAGCTATGCGATTATTTAAAATATCACTGACACTTCAAATGGCCATTGCAACAGCCCTCGGCATTGCATGCGGCTTTTTTTTTGGAGATCTCTGCGAAGTCTTTAGCAACTGGGCTTCAGCTTATATCATGCTTCTCAAGGTCACAGCTGTTCCCTACCTGATAGCAGCCATCATTCACGGCGTCGGACAGCTCAGCATCAATCAAGCCAAACAAATCATTAAAAGAGGCATTTTTTTCATTGGCTTGGCATGGACGATCAACATTTGCGTAATCTATCTGATTAAATATGTTTTTCCCCATTCAAAAACGACTCAGCTCAACGGTTATGCCTCAACAGAAACCCCTCACCTCAACTTTGCAGAACTCCTCATTCCCGATAATATTTTTTACGACTTATCTAACAATATTATTCCGGCAATCGTCATCTTCTCATTAATGATTGGCATTGCACTGATGCACCTCAAGGAAAAGCATACATTAATGTATTGCTTCGAAAATCTAGTGGATGCCCTTACTCGGATCACCTCCTGGATAGCACGCATCACCCCGCTAGGAACATTTTTGATTATCGCGAACCAAGTAGGGACCATTCAGCTCTCAACGGTCAAACAAGTCAGCACCTATATTATCCTCTATATTCTAGGGATCTCTCTAATTGTTTTCTGGATTTTCCCCCGCTTGATTCACATGCTCACTTCCATTCCTTCGCACAAGTGGCTCCAACAACTGCTCCCCGTCCTTTTGCTTGCCTACACAACAAACGTCGTCATCGTCTGCCTTCCCTACATCATTGAACTTCTCAAGCGAGAAACGCAGCTTCTTGATCCTAAAGATGAAAAAGCGCAAAGCCAGATCCAAGGGACCGTTTCTGTCGTTTTTAACCTTCCGCTAGGCTCTCTTTTCATTACCGTCTTCGTTTTCTTCCTTTCGATTTTTTATAATTTTCCACTCCCCTTCTCTTCACAAATCGAGCTATTCATCACGACTTTCCTAACAAGTCTTGGAGCAGTAGGGCTCGGCTCATGGATCAACAGTCTGACATTCCTTCTCGACTCTCTAGGCCTACCCATAGAAGGGGTCAACATCTACTTAACAACGCTTCCTTTTACAGCAGGATTCCAATCCATGCTTTCTGTCATGCAGATCGCTTCCCTTTCACTTTTCATTACGCTCTCCTGCCGTCAGATGATCATTGTCAAATGGGCAAAAATCATCCGCAATACGATCGTCATTGCCGTTCCCGTCCTAGCGATCTTTGCAGGGATTTCCGTTTTCAACCCATTGCCTCAAATCATCAATGAAACTAAAAGCATTTTTGAACTAAAGATCTGCTCAACAACTCCTGTCATAATCCATCAGGAAAGCTCAAGCGCCTCAATTTCAACATTGCAAAATGAAGATGCATTAGACCGGATCATGCAAACCAAAGTCCTTAAAGTAGGGTATAATCCCGACATCCCTCCGTTCTGCTTCCTCAACATTGATGGAAATGTCGTCGGCTATGACATTGCTTTTGCCTATGAGCTAGCCTATGACTTGGGGGTCAAACTCGAGCTCATCCCCTTAAATTACGGGAATCTAGTTGAAGAACTGAATGAAACGATCTACGACATTGCTATGTCCGCTGTGACCATTAACGAACAAAGAATAAAACAAATGGCCTTCACGCAGGCTTATATGAACCCTCGTATCGTTTTTGTCGCCAAAGAAGAGTCTCGCAAATTATTCTCAAATACTGAAGAACTCCAGGAATTTCCTCGTGGGGAAATCGCCGTTCTAAAAGGCTCTTCTTTTGAGCAACTGGCTCGCGAAATTTTCCCTAGAAAGCAACTGATTATTCTGAACTCGTACGACGACTTCCTTTCTTTAGACAAAGAGGTTGCGTTGCTATGGGAAGAACAGGAAGCTGTTGCTTGGCTTTTGACTCATCGCGGATACCGTCTCGTCCTTCCTGAACCGAGTTTGGGCCTGGATTCTCTTGGGTACGCAGTTCAAGTGGGCAACCCCCGCTTTCTTAGTTATCTCAACACCTGGCTCGAACTCAAAAATACTTCTGGTTACAGCACCAAACAATACAACCTGTGGATCAAAGGAAAAACTGAAATTGCAGCGCCTAGCGAACCGCGCTGGTCGATCATCCGAAACGTCCTGCATTGGATTGAATAATCGAAAAATTGGTTCAATGAATGATTCCCCCGACAGGAAATCATTCATTGAAAAATTTGACGGAATTACTTTTGTGCTGAAGAGATAAAATCTTTGATTGTATCTGCATCACGGAGTCCTACAAGCCTTCCGACTTCTTTACCGTCTTTAAATAAGATTAAAGTTGGTACAGAGGTCACTTGAAACCTTCCGGCAGTCTTCTGGGCATGGTCTATGTCTAATTTAGCAATCGTAGCGCTGCCTGCCAAGTCTTTAGCTACCCGGTCTAAAACTGGAGCCATCATCCTGCAAGGACCGCACCAATCAGCATAGAAATCGACCAACACAACTCCTTTGTCAATTTCCGCTTGGAAAGAATCTTCAGTCAATTTTTTCATATTATCTGTCATCTCAAAACCTCCATTTCGTTAAACGAATCGGATTATACAGAGTCAACCGTTCATTTTTCTAGCAGAAAACTGAGAATATCTATAATATGTATCGTTTTGAATGCGGTCATGGCGGAATTGGTAGACGCGCTAGATTCAGGTTCTAGTCGGGGCAACTCGGTGGATGTTCGAGTCATCTTGACCGCATTTCTTCTTAGGGAGGCGTTCCCTCAGCACCATCAAAATACCATTGCCTCAGCTTTTCCATCCGCACAGCTAACTCTTCAAGAAAAGCCCTTTGAGCCGTCTTTTTGTCCATATGAGCAAACTCAGACCACTTAAGAGGCGAACCAAAAACACACGCAGTTTTTCCCCAAAGCTTAGGAAAAGAGCGCTTCCGGCTCCAAATATCAAACGTTCCATGAATATACGCAGGAACCACAGCCGATTGCGTTCTAGAGACCAATAATGCAATGCCAGGCTTTAAAGGGGTATCCAACTCATCTTTAAAACACCGTTTGCCTTCCGGAAACAAAATCACCTTTTTTCCTTCATTCAAAAGCCCGCAAACCGTTTTAAAAACGGCAATATCCCCAGCATCCCCGCTGACAGGATGAGAATTAAGGCTACGGATCAACCAACCAAAAAAACGATTTTTAAACAATCCTTCCCTTGCTAGAAAATGAACCTCTTCCGGCCATGAAATCGCAAGGATTGGAGGATCATAAAAAGAGGCGTGATTACCGGCTATAATGGCAGCCTTATCATAAAAGTTCTCAATTCCATAAATCCGGTGCCGATAGAAAACTTTGAAAAAACACCAAGCCATGAAAAGAATGGCCCTGTACAGAAAAGAAAGCGGTTTCGATTGCAGCCAAGCAGGTTTCATAAAGAAGCGATTCCCGGATATTTTTTGTGAACATGATCGACAATGGCACTCACCACTTGGCTAATATCCAGATCAGTTGTGTCAATTTGGTAGGCGTCAACAGGGCAGCGCAAAGGAGCAATTTCCCGAGTTGAATCATACTCATCCCTGCGCATCATTTCAGCTAACATCTGACCCCGACTAAAGGAGCCCATCCCCTCTGGGTTTTTTGCCAACATCTCTTGCAGACGGCGCTCTGCCCGCACCTCAGGGCTTGCGCTCAAATATATTTTGATTTCAGCTTCAGGGAAGACCACCGTTCCTAAATCCCTTCCTTCAAGAACAACATTCCTGTCTTTGGCAAATTGATGCTGAATCGGCAGCAGGCTAGAGCGGACCTCTTTTTGGGCTGCTACCTTGGACACATGCGCTGTGACAGGCCGAGAGCGGATGATCTCCGTGACATCCTCTCCTCCTACCCAGTACCGTTTAACCCCTTTGTCATCAATAATCTTAAAATCAAAATCAGAAAGCAAAGACTCCATTTGCTTTGAATCAGACACATCAATGTTGCGCTGTAAAACAAGCCACGTTAAAGCCCGGTACATCGCCCCCGTGTCAAAATAAACAAATCCGATAGCTTCTGCCACTCTGCGCGCCACCGTTGTCTTACCTGTACCTGAAGGACCATCTATGGTAATAATCATACGCTTCTACAGACCGATTAATGCATACGTAAAAAGAAATAGAGCACGGGGGTCGTTAGCAGCAGAGAGTCGACCATGTCCAAAACTCCGCCGAAACCAGGAAGCCTGTTGCTGTCTTTGACAACAGCATCCCGTTTTAGCAAGGACTCTGCCAAATCTCCAATTTGACCAAAGACCCCGATTAAAAACCCGAGCCAAATCGATTCATTGAAACTTAAATGAAATGTTCCTCCGACATACCTTTCTCCCAACCATTGAATTCCTATACTCATTAAAACGGCACAGATCAACCCTGCAACCGCACCC
>CAZEYJ010000169.1:0-20278 GCA_964516795.1 uncultured bacterium | reverse complement strand
CATCTTGCCCATCTCGCTACTAAGGGAGGTTAGGGGACAAATTGGGTTTTATAGAGAAAATGCGAGAGGATTTTTTTTCGAGGAGCTATTTTCTGTTGAGAAAATGACTCCTCGATCAATTGTTTATTCGTTGGCTTTGAGGACTTCCATGAAGGCTGATTGCGGGATATTGACCTTTCCGATCTCCTTCATTTTCTTTTTTCCCTCTTTCTGCTTTTCCCAGAGCTTGCGTTTGCGCGTGATATCGCCGCCGTAACATTTAGCTGTGACGTTTTTTGTCAGGGCGCGGATCGTTTCGCGGGCAATGATCTTGCCGCCGATTGCAGCTTGGACAGGGACTTTGAACTGTTGCAGAGGGATGACGTCGACCAGTTTTTTGCAGATCGCCCGTCCCCGGCCTTCCGCCTTGGTCCTATGGACGAGGCAGGAGAAGGCATCGACAGGTTCTTCGTTGACGCGGATCTCGAGTTTGACGATATCACCGATCTCATACTTGTCAAACTCATAGTCAAAAGATCCATAGCCCCGCGTGACCGATTTGAGCTTGTCATTGAAGTCGGTGATGATCTCATTGAGAGGGAAGCGGTAGGTCAGAAGGAGGCGCTTTGAGTCCATCGTCTCCGTTTTGACGAGCTCTCCTCGTTTTTCCATCCCTAAGCTCATCATTGCGCCGAGGTATTCTGATGGGACCATAATATGGCATTTGACCCAAGGCTCTTGGATATATTCGATTTGGGTGGGATCGGGGTAGTGGGCCACGTTGTCGATATTGAGATCTTGCCCTGTTGTCAGAGTGAATTTATAGATGACGCTCGGAGCCGTTGTAATGATATCGAGATTAAATTCCCTTTGCAGACGTTCGAACACAATTTCTAAATGGAGGAGGCCGAGAAATCCGCAGCGGAATCCAAAGCCAAGCGCCATGCTGCTCTCTTGCTCGACGTGTAGCGCAGAGTCGTTCAGTTGCAGTTTAACAAGCGCGTCTCGCAGCATTTCAAAGTCGGACGAGTCAACAGGATAAATTCCGGCGTACACGACAGGAGAGATGTTGCGGAAGCCGGGCAGAGGTTCTGATGCCGGTTGGCGCGAAGAGGTGATCGTATCGCCGATCTTCACATCGGAGGAGTTCTTAATATTGGCGAGCAGATAACCCACTTCTCCCGGGCGTAACTGTTCAACTGGCGTGCCATGAGGGGAGAAAATCCCCACTTCAAGCACTTCAAACGTTTTTCCCGTCGCCATCATCAAGATAGGTGTTTTTTTTGTGATCTCGCCGCTGATCATCCGGATGTAGACCATAACGCCTCGGTAGGGGTCATAGTGGGAGTCAAAGACGAGAGCCCGAAGGGTGTTGTCAGTGGGAGGCGTAGGAGAAGGGACGCCGATGAGGATCCTTTCCAAGATCTCTTTGATCCCGATCCCTGTTTTGGCCGACGCCAGGATCGCATCAGACGTGTCGAGGCCGATCACATCTTCAATTTGTTGTTTGACACTTTCCACATCAGCAGCGGGAAGGTCGATTTTATTGATCACGGGAACGATCTCAAGGGAGCGGTCGAGGGCAAGGTGGACATTGGCCAAGCTTTGCGCTTGGACCCCTTGAACGGCATCGACGACCAAAAGGGCCCCTTCGCAAGCAGCTAGGGAGCGGGAGACCTCATAGGTAAAGTCGACGTGTCCCGGCGTATCGATGAAATTGATCTGATAGGTTTTTCCATTTTCAGCATGATAGAGCATCGTGACGGGGTGGGCTTTGATGGTGATTCCCCGCTCCCGTTCTAAGTCCATCGCATCGAGGACCTGCTCCTGCATATCCCGCGCGGCAATCGTCTGAGTGAGCTCGAGAAGGCGGTCGGCAATTGTCGATTTGCCATGGTCGATATGGGCGATAATGGAAAAGTTGCGGATCTGCTGAATATCGTATTGAAAAGGTTTGTGCATCTGAGTCTTGAGTTTAGATCTAAATCTTGTTCAGTCTACGGTAAAATGAAAATGATTGCAAGGATCTGGCACAGACAGACAGGTTTAAAAGCATTAAAAGACATTTTTCAAGTATAAACTGAAAAAAGTCTCCATAGACATGTCGGATGGTCTGTCCTAAAGGCACACCTCCCGCGACCAGCTAGAGTCTCATTTCGCTTTGCCAAATTGTGTGCTCGTCGAAGGGGTATGCATAGCACACCCCTTATCGCGCTGGCCGCTCTCTCCTGCGCTACAATTTTGCTATGCGACTTGATTCGATTGGCTGCTCGCAGCGCTCGTTCCCGTGGGTTACCCTCGCGTCGCCTCGCAGGACCAGCTTTCAATACACAAGCCTTTTTTTGGATCAGAGATCTATCAGTTGGATAAAAAGAGGATATCGCCGGGTGGCTGCGAGGTGGGAAAGATTGGCAGTCTCTTAGTAGTCTTATGTTACTTTTGGGTAAAAAAATAGTGGGATAATCTCATAAAATTTTTCGGTTTTTATAAAGGTATTGTAAGCTTGGTGTTGTGTTAATTTCAGCTGTATTTATTGTCTGAAGTGTTTTGTTTTATTTGTTTTTGATATTAAAATTATTTAGTTTTCTCTTATTGAATGTTAATGTGGATGGCTTTATAATCCCCGGCCAAAATACCTTTATTTGAGGCAATATGGCTCTGCCGCCGGTCGGACAATCTGTCAATCAAGCTAGTAGCTCAGAAGAAAGTTGCTTTTCAGGCGTACGCTCCTGTTTCAAATCTGTACAATTAAAATTTGAAAAAGGCGGTTCTACCGATGTCAAGATCTATGGAGTGATTGTTCTTGGGGTCTTGCTTCAGGTTGCTGCTGCGGCAGCGATTGCGGCCGTTGTTTTTGCTTCTGTGGCTGCTGGGCCAATTGCCCTTGTGGGGCTGGTTCCTGCAGTTGCATTAGGGGTTTTAGGGGTCTATATGGCATCAAGGCCTGAGGATGTAGAGGATGTGGTAATCCCCCCTCCTGTAGAGCAGGGGCAGCCGGTCGGGTTGGTCAATAGCGGGCAGAATTGCTGGGCTAATGCGGCAATGCAATTGCTCTTGAATTCTCCTGGGCTTAGCCAACTGCCTGGTCCTCAGTCGGTTCCCGAGGTGCGCCAGTTTGCCCAAGCTTATGAGACGGCTCGTGGGAATGGCGATCGAGTTTTGCAAGGCGTTGATGGTCAACTAGTTAGAGATGTTCTGGCAAGGGAAAGGCGGATTGAGGCAGATCCTCGATTTCAGCAAGATCCGGCTGATTTTTTCAATTATGTGTTCCATCCTCCTCATTCACTGTATCAGTTGGCCGAGCTGCATCGATTGCCGGGCGAAGAGCCTGTGCATGTGCCTCGCTGGGAATCGATGATCTCTCTAGGAATAGGGGGACAAAGAAGGCCTCCTGATTTCAATACGCTATTTTTTAATCAATTTAATCGTCAGGAGGACTCTCCTATTGGACCACAGCAGGTTGAGGTGAAGTTTCCTACTCCTCCCAATGATTTGTTGATCCAATTGGAAAGGTCTTATTACGAAAGAGATCCTGCAACAGGTCAGGCTATTTTTCGAAAGAATAATGCGCCGGTCGCAGTGCCTGCGGTGATGCCGCTTCCTTCTAGGTACTCTCAAAATGGCGAAGAGGCGCAGTATCAGTGCGACGGTTTTATCCTGCATGCAGGAAATTCAGTTAATGAAGGCCACTACATCGCCTATGTGAAGCGCCCTGATCAGAGTTGGTGGCGCTGCGATGATAAAAGAATTAGGCGCGTCAGTGAGCAGCAAGCTCAACGAGTGATGCCTTACGGTTGCATCTACCATTTCAGTAAAAACCCTCCAGAACAAGCTTAGAGACTGTTTTCAAAGTTGGTTTCGCTTTTTCCCCTGGCCCTTAGTGTGGTTTGCTTTATCGATGGTAAAGATGGTTTTTTTTAGGGAATAAAAAACCCGTCAGCACTGAGTGTTGACGGGTTTTTTGCTTTAGCAAGAACGGGGTTCTTGCTTAGCTGCTAGCCTTAGGGCTGCTTGTTGCAAGTTCAGCAGGTGCTGGCTTGGCTTCTTCTTTGCTCGCTGTAACAGTTTCTTTTTCTTCTGTAAGAGCAGCAAACTTGCGGCCCAAGCGAAGAACGGAAAGAGCCCAGATGACGCAAATTCCAATGACCAGAGGTCCGAGGATGAAGGTCAAGCTGGCAAGCGAAACGCTTCCGCCGATGAGGGCCAGAAGGGTGGATTGGATGAAGGCGCCGCCTGATTTGCCGGCTCTTCCTCCAATAACTTCCACCGCTCCCTGTCCTTTGACTTTAGCTTCTTGGTCCAGAGGGATGTAGGCCATCTGTTTTGTCGAGTCAAACAGGGAGTATTTTGTCCCCTTGGACATGACGTTTTGGATGAGTCCAACGATCACGGCTACGAGAACGACAGTAGTCCCCATCAGAGGAGAAAATGGCGAGCTCTTTGTTCCGTTCCAGACGACGAGGAAGAAAATAGAGGAGGTGGCCAAGACCATGATCGGTGTTAAGATCGCGGCTTTTGTCCAGCTCAGTTTTCTTAAGATGTTGTTCCCGACGATCATGAGGAAGATCGTGATCGCGCCAGTCCATGTGGAGAATTGTCCCATGAACATGTTGTAGTCGTTCATATCTGGGAAGGCGATCTTGATTTGGCCTTTCCATACGCCCTCGACGAGGTTGATGGCAATTCCGTAAGAAAGAACGAGGACTGCGATCAATCCGAGGTACGGGTTCTTTAAAATGTACCGGAAGCTCTCGACGATAGAAAGTTTTGCTTTTTCTTTCTTTTTGCCTTGGCCGGGCTGATAGAGGGCTGGATCGGTAAGAACGTTTCTGTTCATCCACCAGTAGGTCAGGATGGCGACACCGCCGGAGACCATTACAGCTGTCATCAGCAATTTTAAGTTAACGCCGAACGAGTCGATGTCTTTTGGCAATGATTTTGCGTATTTCGCAGTGAAGATAATAATTGGGCCGGAGAAAAGCAGGCCAATGTTGCCGATCATGCCGAACAGTCCGTAGAACCGTTTAGCTTCGGTGACTTTTGTGATCTCGTTAGCAAACTGCCAGAAAAGCATTGAAAGAACGACGCTTCCCCAGAGTTCGGAAAGGATGTAGAAAATGCTAAAGCTCCAGTTTCCAACAACAGGGATCAGCCAGTGGAGGTTGGGGAGAGAAGCTTGAGAAGCTTGAATTGAGGCCATGCTCATGTGGAGAGCTTCTTTGTTTGGATAAATCGCGAAAGCGAACAGGCCGAAGAAGATGAGGAATGGGGAAATGATCGCGTAAAAGAGGCGCTCTCTTGAAAAGACGTTGGCCAGTTTCATGAAGACGATCATGAAAAGGATCGCAGCGGGAGTGACTCCGTAGAGCTTTAAGAATGACAAGCATTCTGCTCCGCCGCCTGGAGCGTTGACCATCAACGTATCTTTTGTGTCTCTTAAGATGGTGTAATTGAACAAGATACACATCATCATAATTCCCATAGGGAGGAATTTTTTTAATTCGAACCGGTGTACAGGCCAAAATATGCCACGTAGTCCTTTGAAGGCTGCGTCGCTTGGCGCACTAGAGTTTGTTGCCATATATATTCCTTTGAATTGAACTAAACTCAACGAGTTTCAGAAAAAGTTTATGCACTAGCAGCATAGCATTTAGGTGAGAAATTGACAATCTTAAAAAAGAGGAAAAATGAAGAAACCCAAGGCTGGTAAAGCCTTGGGTTTCTTAATCAAGAGGATTAGCGTTGCATTGCTGCTGCGGCGATAATCTCGTTTAAGTTGTTCATTCCCAGCGCTTGCTGTTGAACGGCGTTGGAAGCTTCGACATAGGCGTTCCAGAGTTCTGGTTCGATTTTTCCGTGGCGGATAGAGGCGATGAGCTCTCGTTTGCAAGAAGCTAAAGATTTTTTAGGAGCGAGGATGGAAACCATTTCTTTGTCTCCGGCGAGGCGGGCGATGTTAAGCATTCTTTCGAGCTGCATGCGTGTAAAGCTGACTTGGTCGCGGCGTTTGCGGGATCCCCGCGCGGCTCGCTGTTTCGGCGCTACAGATGAGGGTTTGTCGACGTTAATAATGAATTTTTCGATTAACGTGCTTAATTCATTAGGTTGTCGGTTTTTCATTTTTCTGAGGGTGAAGTGGTGCATATAGCCTCCAGATGTCATAGGGAGGTATTTGCACAGGTCGTTCTCTTTTCTTCCATTGACCTTTTTGATCGCCCTAGAAATGACATCTTCAACTTCTCGAAGATTTTTTGTTTTTGATTCTACTGCATCTTCACGTGGGTTCATATCTGCTTCCTTTTGGTTACAGTTTATTGTTTATTGTTGTTCTTGTTTTTTGCGGTTAAACCAACCCTAAGTTTAGTCATCATAACCAAAACCACAGAAGGACTCTTAAAAAAGTCGACTGGGGTTCAGTAATATTGATTAGTTGATTTAACTGATTTCCTTGTTTATTTGCAATAATCTTTTGTTTTTTTGATTTTTCCCTGAAAAGTCGGGCAAAGTCAAAACTGAACTTTTAGCTTCTTAAAAGCTGAGTTCAATAGGTAATTTTCTTTCGAATTATTTATTTCGGGATTTTAAAGTAAGTTGCTTTTTTTTGCAATTAATTCTCTTTTTCTTGGACTGATTTTCTCTTTTTTTAACAGAGGAAAAGAAGACTTTTAAATGAGATTTATCTAGGTCTTGTCTTAATAAAAAGTTTCTGTTTTTTTTCAGTTCTTTTGACTTAAGATTCAATAAATTTTTTTATGATTAGCCGTTGATTTGCGTGAATTAAAAAAAATATTTTAATTTTTATGTTCGAATCGATTCTTTTGTTGGTTTGGACAAAGCCGGCTTGTCTATAAATTTTCATAATGATATTGTTTTTCATATATTTTTGGGTGTGCCTGTGTTCAGAATTTATCTTAGCTCACGTCCTTTTATACGTTGTTTAAGCGTGCTCTTTCTTTTTCTTATTCCATTTTTAACCGTCTTAGTTTCGGGTTGCTCTAAGCAAGGGGGCCGCTCTTTGTCTAGATTTGAGGCTTGGATGAAGGATAATGGGAAGGTTAAAGTATTGGCTACCACTGCAATTATAGATGATATTGTTGGCCAGGTCGGAGGGGAAAGGGTTGACCATCTTTCGTTAATTTGCGGGGAAATAGATCCGCATAGCTATGAATTGGTCAAGGGTGATGATGAAAAGTTGTCCGCTGCGCAGATTGTGTTCTATAACGGACTGGGGCTGGAACATGGGGCCAGCCTGAGATATCAGCTCGAGCACCACCCTAAGACGGTCGCCGTCGGGCAGTCTGTTCTTGAAAGGTTTCCGGAGCAAATGATTTATGACCATGGGCAGATGGATCCTCATATTTGGATGGATATTGCGCTTTGGAGCGCCATTATCGATCCTATTGTTGAGGCGCTTATCGATTTGGACCCTCAAGGGCGGGATCTTTATGAAAAAAATGCCGAGGCCCTGCGTCAAACTATGCTCGAAGAGGATGCTCGGATCAGAGCGCAGCTTCAGGCGGTCTCTTCCAACAAACGGTATTTGGTGACAAGCCACGATGCGTTTAATTATTTTACGCGGAGCTATTTGCGCTCTCCCGATGAGATCGAGCAGTCGCAATGGGAAGCAAGGTTCAAGGCGCCCGAAGGACTGTCTCCCGATGGACAGTTGAGCGCTGCGGACATCCAGGCGATCATCGACCATTTGGCCGTCTATGATATTCGGGTTGTTTTTCCCGAGTCCAACGTTTCAAGGGACTCTCTGAGGAAAATTGTCCATGCGTGCCGGCAGAAAGGGTTCGATGTGGAAATTTGCTCCGATGTCCTGTATGGCGATGCCATGGGGGGAGAGGAGAGCCAAGCGGAGACTTATTTGAAGATGATGCGGCATAATGCTGATCTGATCGTTTCTTATTGGAAGGCGCAAAGCAAGGTTTCACCTTCATTGGAGAGCCCATGAAACAACAGCCTCCTGCCTTGCATGTGGACCACTTGACAGTCAATTATGATAAGACTTCTGTGCTTTGGGATGTGACGTTTGATATTCCTGCCGGAAAGTTGGTCGGGATTGTCGGTCCGAATGGCGCGGGCAAGAGCACTTTGCTTAAAAGTTTGCTCGGGATGACCTCTTCTCTTTCGGGGAATATCGAGTTTTTCGGCAAGCCATTCAAAAAAGTAAGGAACAGGATAGCCTATGTTCCTCAGCGCTCTTCAGTCGATTGGGACTTTCCGATCACGGCATTCGACCTTGTTTTGATGGGGCGTTATGGAAAGCTTGGCTACTTCAGATGGGCGAAAGCGGCGGATCGGGATGCTGCCAGACGCGCTTTGGAAATGGTAGGCATGCTACCTTTTGCCCAAAGGCAGATCAGCCAGTTGTCAGGGGGACAGCAGCAGAGGCTTTTTATCGCGCGGGCTTTGTTGCAGGATGCTGATTTTTATTTAATGGACGAGCCGTTTGCCGGAGTGGATATGGCAACGGAAAAAGCGATCATCTGCCTGATGGATTCATTAAAAGCAGAGGGAAAAACGTTGTGCGTCGTCCATCACGATCTGGGAACTGTGGACGATTATTTTGATTGGGTCGTTATGTTGAACACGTGCTTGATCGCGTGCGGCCCTGTCGGTGAAGTTTTTAATAAAGAGACGATGATGCGCACTTATGGCAGAGGGTCTCATGTGTTAGATGAAGCGGTCAAGCTAACACAGAATAAATCAACGGGTTACCGAAAATAACGATTGAATCTATGGCTTCAATATTTCAATCTTTTACGGACCCTGTGCTACAGGCGCCTACAATCGGCAGTATGCTTATGTGTTTGGCATCTGCTTTGATCGGGGTTGTTGTTTTTCTTCGCAAGCGGGTTTTGCTCGGAGAGGCGCTTTCTCATGCCGCCTATCCCGGCGTCGTGATGAGTGTTTGGCTTGTGGCCTCTTTCTTTCCGGCATCTCAAGAGGTGATGCCTGTGGCGATCTTGATCGGGGCGTTTGTGACGGCCTTGTTGGGGTTGTGGGCAATCGATCGGCTAGAGAGGCATTTTTCGATCAAAAATGATGCTGCACTCTGCCTTGTCCTATCTGTTTTTTTCGGAGTGGGGATTTTAATCGCCAGCCGTCTCCAGCTGACGCATGCGCTTTGGTACAAGACGGTCCAGGTCTTTCTTTACGGTCAGGCGGCGACATTGACAGATGTGCATCTGGTCGTTTATTCGATCTTGGCGTTTTTTACGGTTGCAATCCTTATCGTGCTCTACCGCCAAATCGAAATGGTGGTCTTTGACCGCTCTTTTTCCAAATCTGTCGGAGTCAAGGTCTCTTTGATCGATACGGTGTTATTTGCCTTGCTTGTCTTAGCGATTGTGATCGGGATCCGCAGCGTCGGGGTTGTTTTAATGGCGGGAATGTTGATCGCTCCTGCGGTGGCGGCACGCCAGCTCACAGACCGGCTATCGGTGATGCTGCTTTTAGCCGGAATTTTTGGGGCGGCCAGCGGTTTTTTAGGCAATTACCTCTCTGTTGAAATTCCTCTGTGGGGAAAAAGCCGGGGGCTGGATTGGAAGTTCTCTTTGCCGACGGGCCCTATGATTTTGCTGAGCGCTTCTGCGATGAGCTTGATGGCGCTTTTGTTTGCCCCTGAAAATGGTGTTGTCTGCCGCTGCTGGAGGATTGCCGTATTCCGTATGCAGTGCCTAAGCGAAAACCTTCTTAAGTATTTCTGGAAAAAAGGGGAAGGGGCGGTCGTCTCAGCTCAAGAATTGGAGCATTGGCATTCGCTTGCCTTTTGGAAGACAAGGCTCCTTGTTTGGAGTTTGCAGAGGCAGGGCTGGGTCAAAAAAGAAAAGGCTAAAGGATTTAAGCTGACGCGGGATGGTTGGCTCAGAGGCAGCCGGATTGTCCGTTTGCACCGCCTTTGGGAGGTTTATTTGGTCCATTTGGGACAGCGGGTCGAAAAAGTCCATCGAAGCGCCGAGGAGATGGAGCATATTATCACTCCCGAGTTGGAAGAGGAGCTGATCGAGCTCTTGCAAGATCCGCAGCACGATCCCCATCAACAACCGATCCCTCGATCTAAGGAGCTTTTGTGATTGCGGCCAATCCTTATTGGGGAGCAGATTTCTGGGATTTTTTCCTTACGTTCTTTCACCGTATCGGGTTGATGCTGAGTGGAAATGTTTCATTGGGCCAGCTGGCTCCCGATGAAGTCCAGGTATTTGTTTTGTCCCTCGTCGGTTTTTCTTCAGCCCTTGTCGGGACATTTCTTGTGCTGAAGAAGATGACGATGCTCGCCAACTCCTTGTCCCACACCTTGCTCCTCGGGATTTTGATCGCTTATTTGATCATGATCCCTTTAACCCCTTCAAGTAAAGAACAGTTCCATGGGATGAGCATTCAAGTGCTTTTGATCGCTTCGCTTGCGACGGCATTGCTGACGACTGTGTTGACGCAAGGATTGACTCAGGTGATGAAATTGCAAGAAGATGCGAGCATTGGTCTGGTGTTCACCACCCTCTTTGCTTTAGGCGTTGTTCTAGTGACCTGTTTCACTCGCAATACGCATCTCAGCACTGAAGCGGTCATGGGCAATGTGGATGCTTTGCATGTCGATGACCTTCAAATGGCCTTTTGGATTGCCGGAGTAGATTTCCTTTTCGTCATCCTCCTGTTCAAAGGATTTAAAATTGTTGCTTTTGATAGCGTATTGGCTGCCGCTCTAGGATTTTCCACTTCTTTTTTCAATTATTTGCTCATGGTGATGACGGCGGCCACAGTGATCGGTGCATTTCGGGCTGTCGGAGTTTTGTTGGTATTAGCTTTTCTCGTCGGGCCGGTGTTAACGGCGCGGCTGTATACTCATCGTTTAAATCGGTTGATTGCGCTAAGCGCCTTGATCGCGGTGGGGTGTTCGTGGGCGGCGGTCGCTTTGAGCCGCCACTTCTTGTCTGTTTATCAGGTGTCCCTCTCCACTTCAGGACTTCTTGTCGCCTTGATCGGAGCGGTTTTTTTATTTTCCCTGTTTGCGTCTCCTCATCAGGGAATGATCATGAAATGGAGAAAACGAGGTTGATTGGATGCAAAAAAAGATTGCGGTCCTTGGCAGTACAGGATCGATAGGAAAAAATGCCCTGAAAGTTGCCGCCAACCTCAAGGGACAGGTCGAGGTGGCCGCCCTTGCAGCCGGCTCTAACATCGACCTTCTTGAACAGCAGGCAAAAGAACATTGCCCTCGGATGATCGCTGTGTTCGATAAGGAAAAAGCGCTCGAGCTGCAGCAAAGGCTTCCTCATATTGAAGTGGTCGGAGGCATGGAAGGGGTATGCGCCGCGGCATCGCTTCCCGAAGTCAATACGGTGATCTCGGCGCTTGTCGGCGCGGCAGGACTTTTGCCGACAGCTGCAGCGATCGAGCAGGGAAAGAGGATTGCTCTGGCGAATAAAGAGGTGTTGGTCGCGGCTGGTGCTTATATCATCCCTCTCGTCAAGCAACATCGCGCCACGCTGATCCCGGTGGACAGCGAGCATAATGCGATCTTCCAGTGCTTGGACCATGAAGAGATCAGATCAGTCCGACGCCTCATCCTGACAAGCTCAGGAGGGCCGTTCCGCGGCTGGACAAGAGAGCAGCTTCAAGAAGTCACCGTCGAAAAAGCGCTCAAGCATCCCAATTTTTCAATGGGGGCCAAGATCACGGTCGATTCCTCGACCTTGATGAACAAGGGGTTGGAAGTGATCGAGGCCTACTGGCTTTTTGGCGTCGAGAGCGATCAGATCGAAGTGCTCGTCCATCCGCAGCAAAAGATCCACAGCATGGTCGAGTTCGTCGACGGCTCGATCATGGCCCAAATGAGCGAGCCCGACATGCTCCTGCCGATCCAACATGCGATCACCTATCCCGAGCGTTGCCATGGCCTTTTGGAGCCGTTTGATTTCATCCGCAACAGCAGGCTCGATTTCCTCCAGCCCGACAGGGCAACTTTCCGGTGTTTAGACTTAAGCTACCAGGCTTTAAAAGAAGGGGGAACCCTTCCCTGCTTCATGAATGCGGTCAATGAGGTCCTCGTCTCCCGCTTCCTAAACCGGGAGATCGGATGGAGCGAGATCAGCACGAAATTAGAAACGTTGATGATGCGCCATGAGAATTCTCGTCAGCTCGATCTCCCCTCAATCCTTGCGGTGGACCGCATGGCAAGAGATCAAGCTAAAAGGTGCTGATCCTTTTCTAGTGCTCTGTAAATAAAGTTTTTGCGGTTATTTTTGCGTCAAGGTCCCGGGGGGCGATCGTAAATTTAGCTGTATTGAATGAATACAGCTAAATTTACGATTGCGCAACCGCGCGAGCTTTCACGCTAGAAATTATCTCGAGAATTGTTGTTAAGGCCCACTCGTTGTTGAGCTAAATTTTCCAGCCGCGCCAACTCCATCGCATCGATCAGTCTGATGATATTGTCTCCTTGATGGGTTCTACCCCAATGATGAGGTGCGGTTTGATCAATCATGCGGCCGCAGCCATCACCTTCAGCGCCCGGCTCGTTAGGCCTTCCTGCTAAATTCCAAACATGGTAATGCATCTGATTTCTCTGGTCTTCAGAACGGCAAATTTGAGCATAAGTTTTTTGTGCGATATCAATGATAAAAGTTGCAAAAGAACCTTTGTAATCGAAGAGAGTGTTGTCGGATTCAAATGGGTTGAATTCTGCGTAAAGCTGCAAGATCCGTTCTTTCATTTCAGGATCTAATTTTTCAAAAAAAAATCTGAGAGCAGCTTTGTTGCTGTCCTTGTGGATCTCTTGGCACAGTTGGGAAAAGGGAGTTTGGCAGGGATGCTCAGAACAGATGCGATGCCGATGGGCGATCTGGTCTGCTTGGTGATAGAGTTCATTCCCCGGGGAAGTGAATCCGGGGCGGTTTAGGTAAGATCCATTGGGGCTGAGCATGCAGATCAGTGGAGTGTTGGCAATCTCAATTTTTAGAAGGGGGGATAATTGGAAGATTGAAGGCGGGAGAGTATAAAGAGTTGTTCCCGAGAGGTTCAGCCAAGATAGGAGGGAGAGCTTTCCAATGGAAGGAGGTAGAGCAGAGATGTGGGTTGTATTTAGGTTAAGCTTCTTTAATCGAGGAAGATTGTCAAATAGATCGGGAAGCAATTGGAGCCGAGTATTTGCAAGATCGAGTGTTTCGAGGTGGGTAAAAGCGAAGATTTCCGGAGGTAGAACAAATAGGTTGAGCCAATTCAATGTCAATCTATTGATATGTTGAATTTGTCCTTGGTTTTCCGGGTCGTTCAACCATGTGCGGACCGCTTGGGGATTTTTGGGGAGAGTGACCGACAAATGAAGGAAATCGCCTTTTTGAGTGAAAAGGCCTTCCCAAACAGGAACAAGAACGCCCATGGTCCGGACTAAGAGATCTTTATATTGACAAGGAAGGAGAAGGACGGACGGCTGTTCTCTTAAGGGGCCGGCAAGTGCGAGCTGCTTTGTGAGTTCTTTAAATTTTAGAAGGGGCGGGGCATTTTCCTGTTCGTATTTTTTAAAGAGCGTCTTTATGGTCGTTAGAGGCGGCAGCCGGTCTCTGATGAGATTCCAGTAATCAGTTAACAAGAATTGATCGACAGTATCGCGCCAGAAAACGCAAACTTGCCGGAGCGCAAGAAGATTTTGGACATCCTCTTTAGCCCGATTCGATCCGGTGGCGTATTTGAAGATGATAACCAGCGCATCTGCGCTAAGAGAGAAAATGGGAGAAAGGTTTTCCAGAGGCTGGATCTCGCTGGCCCCTGCACTCTCTTTTTTTGGGGGATCGAAATCGATCTCTTCAGGAAGGGGGGTTCGAGAAGGTGATGTGTCGATAGCTGAGCGACTAATAGGAGTCATGGTTTTCGCTGTTTTTATGTCGTTGATTGTAAGTGTTTTATTTATATAATTCAATCGTGTATCTCGTTAGGGCGCTTCGCGCCGTTATCTTTAGCTGTGTTTGGCGGAGTGATCCTGCTTCTTTCGGTATAAAATAACTCTTTTTAACAGGAGCTGCTCATGCGTCAGTTTTTAGATTTGTATATATCTCTTGGCTGTGATAGGTTGTTCCTTCGCCTTCAAGAGCTTCCTGCAATAACTTAAGCTAGCAAAAAAGGGGCAGTTCTTTAAGGAATTTGATCATTGTGCTTTTTTGCTAGAACCTTATGGACATTCCATGGTTAGTCTTCTCTATCTTATTTTAGCAGCTTTTGGCCTTGGATTTCTCATCTTTATCCATGAACTGGGGCATTATTGGATTGCCCGCAGGGAGGGGATGACCGTCGAAGCGTTTTCCATTGGTTTTGGAAGACCGATCTACGTCTGGGAGCACAAAGGGGTTAGATGGCAGTTCTGCTGGCTTCCTTTCGGTGGGTATGTGCGGATTGCCGGGATGGAGAAGAAGGGTTCGCTAGAGCCTTATCAGATCCCCAATGGTTTTTTCGGGAAAAAGCCATGGGCGCGCATCAAGGTTGCCCTCATGGGCCCCATCGTGAACATCGTCTTCGCCTTTATCGCCTTTTCGATCATTTGGCTCTCCGGCGGACGGCTTAAGCCTTTTTCCGATTATACCCACATTCTCGGGGCTATTGATCCCCATTCTTCTCTCTACGCTTCAGGTGTGCGGGCTGGTGATGAGATGACCCGGTTGAACGGAAAGCCGCTCAAGGGTTTTAATGATCTGTTTTATGCTGTAGTCTTTGATAAATCGGACCTGAAGATCGATGGCCAGGAGATCGACTATCTGACAGGAAAGAGGACTCCTTATTCCTATACGTTTCAATTCGGTCCTCAAGAGGAAGGGGTTCAACGGGCTGCCGCCATGGTGTCTACGATCGCCCCTGCAGAGTATTTAGTTTACGACCATTTGCCTAATCGCACAAGCAATCCCCTGGCCCCCGATTCTCCGATGAGGGGAAGCGGCATCGAATACGGGGATCGGGTTGTTTGGGCCGACGGGGAGTTGATCTTCTCCAGGAACCAGCTCATTTCGATTATCAACGAGCCTAAAGCGCTGATCACAGTAAAAAGAGGGGAGAATATCTATGTCATGAGGGTCCCCCGTGTCAAAATCAGCGATTTGAGAATCAATGACCAGCAGCGGGCTGAATTAGACGATTGGCAACACGAGGCAGTGATCGCAGGCAAACTTTCCGATCTTTTCTATATCCCTTACAACTTGACAATGGACAATCGGATCGAAGGGCCGATCGCGTACCTGAATGAAAAATCGGAAGAGCAGCTCCCTTCAACAGGAGGATCTCAACGAGGTGCAAATATTGAATTGCAGGCGGGCGATCAGATTTTGGCCGTCGATGGGGTTGCCATCAACTTCTCTTATGAACTTCTCAGCCATTTACAGATGCGCCAGGTCCAGATGATCGTCAATCGAGAGGGGAGGTCTCCTCCTATTTCATGGAAGGACGCCGACAAGGCATTTTTTGACAATGTCGACTGGATGGCCCTTTCGAGCATGGTAGGATCAATTGGAACGCATCAGGTGATCTCGCAGAGCGGCCTTTTAAAGCTGCTCAATCCGATCACGCCAAAGCCTTTGATGAATTTTGCTCCGGATGATGTGAAGGTCCGTTATGCAAACGATTTTCTTTCCCAAAAGAAGGAAATTGAAAAGATCGACGATCCTGAGCAGCGGGAGCAGGCGTTGCGGATTTTAGAGGAAAACAGGAACAAGTTAATGCTTGGCGTGACTTTAGTGAACCGAAGGGTTTCTTATAACCCAACGCCGGTCGCTCAATTCAACGGCGTTTTCCAAGAGATCTATAGAACGATCTACGCTCTTGTGACCGGTTACGTCAGTCCTAAGTGGATGGCAGGCCCTGTTGGGATCGTCCAAGTGATGCATCAGGGATGGATAGTCAGCTTCAAAGAAGCCCTTTTCTGGATGGGGATGATCAGCTTGAACTTAGGGATCTTGAACCTTCTTCCCATTCCCGTTTTAGACGGGGGCCATATCTGCTTTTCCTTGTGGGAGATGATCACGGGCAAGCCGATCAAATCCAAGACAATGGAAAGGCTGATCCTTCCCTTTGTTATTCTGCTGGTCGCGTTCTTTATTTATTTGACCTATCACGATTTGGTCCGTTTGCTCAGCCGCTTTTTTTAACATCCTTAAAAAATAGGAGCTTTTCTCGCCTAGCGAGAAAAGCTCCTTAGTTCTTTATTTTCTGTGCTCTGCGGATAAGAGAGCTTTTAAGACAAGCTGGGTTAGTGGGATGAGTTCAAAAGAGCGATCATTTGCTCGATCAGAGATGTTCCATTTGGAGCGATAGGAGGCCCTGCAAGCAGAGGTTCTTTGATGGTGAGCAGTTGGCGGGGATTTCTCTCAAAACCTTCCTCTCCGTTCAGTTGAGATAATTCTGAGGCTATCGAGGCTACGTTCAATAGCCTTTCCTTGAGATCGTGGCTGGCATCGAGATGTGTAAAAGCGAGATAGAGCTGCTGGCTGGTCACTTGTGCCGCAGGGTATTTGAGGAGTTTGAGATAAGCGCCCAGTGTTTTTCTGTCTAATGTATTTTCTTCTTGGTTTTTTTGAGTTTCTTTTTCCCTTTTTAACTGTTCGATGATGTTCCCATGCGCATTGATCACATTTTCCTTTGCGTTAAGAAGAATTTCGCCAATCCCTTGTTCTTCTAAAATCATCTCGCCGTATTTATTGCCATATTGGGGGGCGTTGACCACTGCTTCTCCATATTTCATTTTATGGCTGAGGTAAACGAGGTGGCAGATCTCCTTTTGGACGCTTTTCTCTAAGGCTTCAAAGGCGTCTTGGATTTGTTTTCCGGAAGCAAGCGCTTGGAGCAGGTTATCGAGTTGGCAGCTTTCCAGTTCGAGCAGAGCGATCTTTTTTTTGCTTTTTTTCAGAGAAGTTAGCTGATCGATGAGATGGCTTCCTGTATCTAATACCCAAGGCAAGTTGATCTGGGCCAAATGTCTGGGGTTTGTCTTGCGGATGTACGCCCCATAGTTGGAAGCGGCAGGCGCCTTTCCATTCATCCAAATGAGATAATCTAATGTGAGAAGAAGCTGTTGAGGAGAAGCTGCTAGGTGCTGATTGATCGTTTCTACGGAAACAGAAGGGGTTTGGATGAGTTGATTGAGCTTTTCTAAAGCTTTTTGTTCTATTTCCAGGTCAGCGATTTGTTTTGCCAGGGCTGTCAATACGTCTTGATTGGGGAAAAGGACAGCGGGAGTTTTTTTAGCAGGAGGTTGCAAAGCTTGCATAGATGGTTGTTGTAGTGCCGGAGCAGGAATGGAAGCGCTAAGAGGTTTTTCCGTGCTAGAGGCTTGTGGAGCTTGCAAAGGGCTGACGATGGGTTGAGGCGCGGAAGCTGAAGAGGAGGATGCGGCAGGTATTTCCTGACTTGCTGCTTGTTGCCTGAGTGTGTAGTGGTGGATATAGCTTGTCCGTGAAGATCTTGATGGGTTGTTCAGAACTTGGTCGATGTCTGCTATAGAGACTTCTCTTACGCCCGAGTCGTTGCATTCGATCCAGATCCCGTCGATTTTTCTGTAGCAGAGGTAGTGCCCGCCTCCAATACCTCCCGTATGGACGATGAAGAAATCAAGTTCGTAGGTCGGGCGCTCTCCAGCCCTGGTCGCTTCTTGAGGAAGGGTAAATGATCTGGGGATTGCAAGTGGATCGGTAATTTTAAATCCTGAGTTGGTGGCGCGGTTGAATCCAAATCTTTTGACGGTCAGGACCAGTTGCTGGGGCAACCGCTCAAATTGGCGGTGCTCTCTTGTCAGTTTGAAGTTTTGGAGCTGGTCATTGGAACGTAGGTAGGTCGCCGGATCCGAGGCATTGTGCTCTGTATGGAAATAAGCTCTGAGAAGGTGGTCGAATCCAAGCTGGCTCAATCCTTGCATATCGAGAAAGATCTGGTATTCCTCGTCAGTCTTAGAAGAGGAGAAGTCGTCAGCGATGCGCGAATAGGCTAGATCGCTCGAAGGAAACCTTCTTGTGGCCTCAAGTCTTTCGGGGATAGCGGCGAAAGGGGAGCCTTGAGGCTCGTATATCCTTTGTGTCTTAAGCGGTGTGTAGAGAGCGGGCATGGGTGCAAGATGTTGCTGTCTGATGATGGCACTGTAGCCTCCCATGAGAAGCTGCAGCGCTTCATAGGCGTCTTCTGTTCGAGCCGAAGAAGGACTGATGCTTGGGAAAAAGTGGTGGAAGGCTCCTCTGACAGATTGGCTGACCGATTTAGGAACGGGAACGCGAGCTTGCAGCGAGGAGGCGTAATCATCCAGAGCTTTTAAGAGAGCGGTTCCTTGGCGCGATCCTTCAGATGAGTTTGCATAGTTGATCTGATATTGCGCAAATGCTTCGTAGGCCGCGCGGAAACTGGGGACATGGATGATCATTTGGAGAAGGCTGTTGCACCAGCAGTTATTGCTTTCGTTGCCAAATCCGACGGCGCAAGTTGGAACAACGCGAGGAGGCAATATGATCTGTGGAGCTTGCGTTTTTGAAGCAGAGGGTGTTGTTGTTTTTGGAACGGCGGTAAGGATGCCTCCTGTGATGGAATAAGTGGACTTGGGGGCCGCTGGCGTTTTTGAAGCGATGGGCGTGATACTCCTTGTCACAGAATAATTTGACTGGTAGGGTGTTGCAGTAGAAGCATTTTGTTTGACTTGTGCAACTGTTGTTGCAGCAGGCATGTTTTTCTTGACTTGCGCGACTTTAGCTCGGATTGCCTCAAGCTGCTGGGAAGCTGTCTTTTGGATTGCGTCTTTGTCTTGAGTTGCAGAGGCAGGAGTTAAAATGGAGGCTTTTTCGGCGAGGCTGGAGGAAGGGGTATTCTCGCGGAGCTTGGCTGTTAAGAGATCATGTTTTTCTTGTGCGCGCTTTAAAATGATCTCGAGTTGGAGAGGATCAGATGTTTTTTGTGCAAGCTGATGCAGCACAGTAAGGTCGTTCTGTAAAAAAGTGAGCTCTTGACGCGAAGAATGGATGGCTGTTGTTTTCATATTATTTTTTTAATTTATTGTTGATTTGATTTTTAAAATAACAACAAGTTTTTATTTGTTGGAGTTTTATGAGAGCTATAATATCAAAATATTATATAATAAACAATGGAAGATTATTTTTAATTTGTTGGTTTTTAACCATTTTTAATCAGGCGTTTACAGGATCATGGGCGGAAAAGACGCTCGGCCAGATGCGTTTAGAAGAGAAGGTCGGACAGTTATTTATTATTCCTGCCTGCCAATTCCGCGAGGAAGAGCATAAAAAAGATTTGGAAAGGCTGATCCGGGAGTGCCATATCGGCGGAGTGATCCTCAAGCAAGGGACCCCCGATGGCCAGGTGATGCTGATCAATCAGCTTCAGGACATCTCCTCCCTTCCTTTGCTTTGCATTCAAGATGCAGAGTGGGGATTGCAAATGCGGATGGCCGATATTCTTTCTTTTCCCAAAAATTTCACTCTCGGGGCTGTTCAAGACAATACCCTTCTTTATCAATTAGGACAGGAAATCGGACGGCAGTGCAGTTTAGTTGGCGGCCATATCAACACAGCGCCTGTCATCGACGTCAATTCCAATCCGAACAATCCGATCATTCATTGGAGATCGTTTGGGGAGGATCCCGACCTCGTCGCGGAAAAAGGATTGCAGTTGATGCTGGGGATCCAATCGATGGGGGTGTTTGCGTGCGCCAAACATTTTCCGGGGCATGGCGACGCTTCGGTCGATTCCCATTTGGATTTGCCCCAAGTTATCCAGCCTTTAGAGCGGTTGGAGAGGGTCGAGCTCTGCCCTTTTTCGCGGTTGATTGGAGCGGGGGTCAAGGCAGTGATGTCAGCCCATTTAAGCGTGCCGGCCCTGGATGGGTATTTGAACCGACCAGCTACCTTTTCCCCGGAGATCATCAAAGATCTTTTGTGTTCTGAGATGCATTTTGAGGGGCTTGTGATCTCCGATGCCTTGAATATGCAGGCCGTTTCCCGTTATTTTGATGATGCGCGGACGGCAGAGCACGCCTTTGAAGCAGGACATGATCTGCTGCTCTACGGAGATCATTTGGAGCCTCAGATCGATCGGATCTTGCGCGATCAAGTGCCGATCGCTTTTCGTCATTTGGTCAAAAGGTTTCAAGAGGGGGAATTGGACCTTGCCGAGCTTGACAGGCGAGTCCTTAAGGTGCTCAAGGCAAAAGAAGAATTGAACCTCCACAGAGAACGCTTATTGCCGTGCGATATCCGCTTGCTCGAGGTCATCAACCGGAAGGAAGCGTTTGCCTTGAAAAAGGCTCTATTTCAAGAGGCGATCACCC